>NZ_JBVHVT010000010.1:0-101792 GCF_055564695.1 Streptomyces sp. NPDC029014 | reverse complement strand
CCGCGAACCGAACACCCCTCAAAAAAAGAACAGACCGCCGGACGCGGGGGGGGGGGGGGGGGGGACGCCCCCCCCCCCCCCCCCCCCCCCCCCCCCCCCCCCCCGTCACCGCTCAGCCCTTGCGGGAGTAGTTCGGCGCCTCGACCGTCATCTGGATGTCGTGCGGGTGGCTCTCCTTCAGGCCCGCCGAGGTGATCCGGACGAACCGGCCGCGGTCCTGGAGCTCCGGCACCGTGCGGCCGCCGACGTAGAACATCGACTGGCGCAGGCCGCCGACGAGCTGGTGCACGACCGCGGCGAGCGGGCCGCGGTAGGGCACCTGGCCCTCGATGCCCTCGGGGATGAGCTTGTCGTCGCCGCCCACGCCCTCCTGGAAGTAGCGGTCCTTGGAGAAGGACTTGCGGTCGCCGCGGGACTGCATCGCGCCGAGCGAGCCCATGCCGCGGTACGACTTGAACTGCTTGCCGTTGATGAAGAGCAGCTCGCCGGGGGACTCCTCGCAGCCCGCGAGCAGCGAGCCGAGCATCACCGTGTCGGCGCCCGCGACGAGGGCCTTGGCGATGTCGCCGGAGTACTGCAGGCCGCCGTCGCCGATGACCGGGACACCCGCGGCCTTGGCGGCCAGCGCGGCCTCGTAGATCGCGGTGACCTGCGGGACGCCGATGCCGGCGACGACGCGGGTGGTGCAGATGGAGCCGGGGCCCACGCCGACCTTGATGCCGTCCGCGCCGGCGTCGACCAGGGACTGGGCGCCGTCGCGGGTGGCGACGTTGCCGCCGATGACGTCGACGCCGCAGTTCGACTTGATCTTGGCGACCATGTCGCCGACCAGCCGGGAGTGGCCGTGCGCCGTGTCGACGACGATGAAGTCGACGCCGGCCTCGACGAGGGCCTGGGCGCGCTCGTAGGCGTCGCCGGCGACGCCGACGGCGGCGCCGACCAGGAGGCGGCCGTCCTTGTCCTTGGCGGCGTTCGGGTACTTCTCGGCCTTGACGAAGTCCTTGACCGTGATGAGGCCCTTGAGGACGCCCGCCTCGTCGACCAGCGGAAGCTTCTCGATCTTGTGGCGGCGCAGCAGCTCCATGGCGTCCACGCCGGAGATGCCGACCTTGCCCGTCACCAGCGGCATCGGGGTCATGACCTCGCGCACCTGGCGGCTGCGGTCCGACTCGAAGGCCATGTCGCGGTTGGTGACGATGCCGAGCAGCTTGCCGGCGGCGTCGGTGACCGGCACGCCGGAGATGCGGAACTTCGCGCACAGCTCGTCGGCCTCGCGCAGCGTCGCGTCCGGGTGCACCGTGATCGGGTCGCTGACCATGCCGGACTCGGAGCGCTTGACCAGGTCGACCTGGTTGGCCTGGTCGGCGATCGACAGGTTGCGGTGCAGGACGCCGACACCACCCTGGCGGGCCATCGCGATCGCCATGCGCGACTCGGTGACCTTGTCCATGGCGGCGGACAGCAGCGGGATGTTGACGCGGACGTTGCGCGAGATGAGCGAGGAGGTGTCGATCTCGTCCGGCGCCATGTCGGACGAGCCCGGCAGCAGCAGGACGTCGTCGTAGGTCAGCCCGAGCATGGCGAATTTGTCGGGCACTCCGTCGGCGTTGACAGTCATGACACCTTCCCAAATGGTCTTGCTCAGCGCGGATGTCCATGCTAACGGGATCGCGACGCGTCTCATTCCACGAGCGAGGTCACGGCCAAGTTTCGTCGCTTCCTCCTATTGATCGCCGGGCCTCGACAGGCCATAGCGGAGCCGCAGGCTCCGCCCTACTGCTCGGCGAGCGCGCGCAGCCGGCTGAGCGCCCGGTGCTGCGCGACCCGCACCGCGCCCGGGGACATCCCGAGCATCTGGCCGGTCTCCTCGGCGGTCAGCCCGACCGCGACGCGCAGGACGAGCAGCTCGCGCTGCGTCTCGGGCAGGTTGGCCAGCAGTTTCCGGGCCCAGGCGGCGTCGCTGCTGAGCAGCGCCCGCTCCTCGGGCCCGAGGGAGTCGTCCGGCCGCTCGGGCATCTCGTCGGAGGGGACGGCGGTGCTGCCCGGGTGGCGCATGGCGGCCCGCTGCAGGTCGGCGACCTTGTGCGCGGCGATGGCGAAGACGAAGGCCTCGAAGGGGCGGCCGGTGTCCCGGTAGCGCGGCAGCGCCATCAGGACGGCGACGCAGACCTCCTGGGCCAGGTCCTCCACGAAGTGGCGGGCGTCCCCCGGGAGCCGGGAGAGCCGGGTGCGGCAGTAGCGGATGGCCAGTGGGTGCACGAAGGCGAGCAGGTCATGGGTGGCCTGCTCGTCGCCTTCCACGGCTCGGCGCACGAGCGCGCTGACAGCCTCGGCGCTGTTGCCCTTGGCGGCTCCGGTGGGGCCCGTGGCCGCAGCGGAGCCCGTGGCCTCGTCGTCGCGCATCAATCCATGGTGCCTTGGCGCCGGAGCGTTCGCGGCACCACGGTCCGTGTTGTGCATCGAAGCGTTATGAGCGGGTGCGCCTGAGCTCTTCACTTGCACGCTCCCCTCCCGCTCGCCCGAAAACTCCCCGAGGCCCCATCCCAGAAATGCGCCACACACTCAAGCATGCGGCATCGCGCACGAAGCGACACGTCCCCCGGATTGTGCCCCGCCAATCCCCGGCTACGCACGAGTACGGCCGGGAGCGGAGGGTGCCGGGAACCTCGGGAGCACCCCGGAACACCGGGCGGGCGGGCACGCCGGGCGGGGCGGCGCGCCGCCCCGCCCGCCTGCGGCGGACGGGACTGCTCTCAAGGGACCGCGGTCAGCGGACCAGGCCCCAGCGGAAGCCGAGCGCCACGGCGTGGGCCCGGTCCGAGGCGCCCAGCTTCTTGAACAGCCGGCGGGCGTGCGTCTTGACCGTGTCCTCGGAGAGGAAGAGCTCCCGCCCGATCTCCGCGTTGGACCGGCCGTGGCTCATCCCCTCCAGCACCTGGATCTCGCGCGCGGTGAGGGTGGGCGCGGCGCCCATCTCGGCCGAGCGGAGCCGGCGCGGGGCCAGCCGCCAGGTCGGGTCGGCGAGCGCCTGGGTGACGGTGGCCCGCAGTTCGGCGCGCGAGGCGTCCTTGTGCAGGTAGCCGCGGGCGCCGGCGGCGACCGCGAGGGCCACGCCGTCGAGGTCCTCGGCGACCGTCAGCATGATGATGCGGGCGCCCGGATCGGCGGAGAGCAGCCGGCGCACCGTCTCCACGCCGCCGAGCCCGGGCATCCGTACGTCCATGAGAATCAGGTCGGAGCGGTCGGCACCCCAGCGGCGGAGGACTTCCTCGCCGTTGGCAGCCGTCGTCACGCGCTCGACGCCGGGCACGGTGGCAACCGCGCGACGGAGCGCCTCTCGGGCAAGCGGGGAGTCGTCGCAGACGAGGACGGAAGTCATGACCGCCCTCCGGAGCTGCTGATGCGCGTCACCTTGAGCCTCCAGGCTGGTACGTATCGTCACCTGTGCGGTCGATGCTCTCGGACACCTGTCCGGGAACGCTTTGGTTCAACCGCCTTCGCTCTCTCAACGATGGTCACTCGAAAGAGTTACGGGTCGGACGGACACCTTCGGCACTCTACGTGAGGACGCGATCACGCCATCGGCGCCACTCGCCAACTGTCCTCCATCTGGAGCTATGCCCTATTTGGCGGCTTTCCTTCCGTTCGGGCAGTGTCTGACGCTAGATTCCCAATGAGTCATATTTACATCTACTACGACAGTAGGTGTGGTAGGTGTGGAGGGTTGGACCGTATTCGTCTCAGTACCGGCACCAAGAGGACTACCCATGGCAGATTTCTCCCGCCTCCCCGGACCGAACGCCGACCTCTGGGACTGGCAGCTGCTGGCCGCCTGCCGCGGAGTCGACAGCTCCCTCTTCTTCCACCCGGAGGGCGAGCGGGGCGCGGCCAGGAGCGCGCGCGAGGCCTCCGCTAAAGAGGTCTGCATGCGATGCCCGGTGCGTTCGGAATGCGCCGCGCACGCACTCGCCGTCCGCGAGCCCTACGGGGTGTGGGGCGGCCTCACCGAGGACGAGCGCGAGGAACTGATGGGCCGGGCCCGCCATCGCCTGATCCCCGCGTCGAGCACCATCGGGCGGACCCCTCCGGACTGACGGCCGCCCGGACGCCGCCGCAGGGGCGGACGCCTCAGAACCGGATGTCGCACAACCGGATGTCGCACAACACCATGCAGAAACGTTTCCTCACCCCGTGGTGACCCACAGGCGGGGCCGCCGTGCGCCGCTCAGCGCGCGGCGGCCCGCTCCAGCTCGGCCAGGGTCTCCGCCACGGCCGGTACGCGGGCCAGGTCGGGCAGCGTCAGCGCCACGACCTCCCGCTCCACGGCCGGCTCCACGGTCAGCGTGCTCACGCCCTTGGCCCGTACGGACTCCAGCGCGAGCTCCGGCAGTACGGCGACGCCCAGCCCGGCGCCGACGAGGCCCGCCACGGCCGGGTAGTCGTCGGTGGCGAAGTCGATGCGCGGGGTGAAGCCGACGCCCTCGCACACCTCGACCAGATGGCGGCGGCAGCGCGGGCAGCCCGCGATCCAGGGCTCGTCCGCCAGCTCGGCCATGCCCAGCTTCCCGGCACCGGCCAGCCGGTGCCCCTCGGGCACCAGCCCGACGAGGCGGTCCGTCAGCAGGGGCCGCACGACGAGGTCGTCCCACTCGGCGGTGGCCGCGGTCCCGGCGTAGCGGAAGGCCAGCGCCACGTCGCAGTCGCCGTCGCGCAGCATCTCCACCGAACGCGGGGGCTCCGCCTCGACCAGCGAGATCCGTGTCCCCGGGTGCGCGGCCCGCATCGCGGCGAGCGCCGTCGGGACCAGGGTGGAGCTGCCGCTGGGGAAGGACACGAGCCGGACCCGGCCGGCGCGCAGCCCGGCGATGGCCGCGACCTCCTCCTCGGCGGCGGTCAGCCCGGCCAGGATCCCTGCGGCGTGCCGGACCAGGGCGGCGCCGGCCTGGGTGAGCCGCATCTCGCGACCGGCGCGGATCAGCAGAGGGGTCCCGGCCGACTGCTCCAGCGCCTTCATCTGCTGGGAGACGGCGGGCTGGGTGCAGCCGAGTTCGCGGGCGGCGGCCGAGAAGGAGCCGGTGTCGGCCACGGCGCGCAGGACCCGGAGATGGCGTGCCTCGATCATTCTTCGAGCATAAGCCCGGCTTTGATGGCGGCGCACATACTCCCGTGCCCCTTTGAGGGCGCTCGGCTAGCGTGTGCCCATGGCGCCCAAGCATGTGATCTCCGTGAACCTCGGCCGGGCGACGGCCGTCGACTACACCACCGCCGAGGGCGGGGTGACCGGGATCGGCAAGCGGCCGGCCGCCGGCCCGGTCCGGGTGTTCGCCCCCGGCCCCGAGGGGGTCGGCGCGAGCGGGGTGGAGGGTGACGCCGTCTGCGACCTGCGCCACCACGGCGGCGAGCACCAGGCGGTGTACGCCTACGCGCGCGAGGACCTGGACTGGTGGGAGGACGAGCTGGGGCGCGAACTGCCCGGCGGGATCTTCGGGGAGAACCTCACCACCTCCGGCATCGACGTGACCGGCGCGCTCCTCGGCGAGCGCTGGCGGATCGGCGCCGACCTCGTCCTGGAGGTGGCCTCGGCGCGCATCCCGTGCGCCACCTTCCAGGGGGCGCTCGGTGAGCCGGGCTGGGTGAAGCGGTACACGCAGGCCGTGCGGCCGGGCGCGTACCTGCGCGTGGTGCAGGAGGGGGAGGTCTCGGCCGGGGACGCGGTGGAGGTGGTCGGCCGTCCGGACCACGACGTGACGGTGGGGCTCTGGTTCCGGGCCTTCACCCTCGAACGGGCGCTGCTCCCGCGGACCCTGGCGGCCGGCGCGGCGATGGAGCCGAAGGCCCACGAGAAGGCCCGCGCCCATCTGGAGAAGTACGGGAAGTAGTCGGCCGGCGACGGGCCGCCGATGAGCCCGCGGCGCCCGCCGGGGGGAAAGCGGACGAAGTGGTACCGCCAGGGCGGGCCCGCTCCGGACTGTCGTCCGGGGCGGCTAGGTTGCGCACATGACGACTGCGCTGATCACTGGATCCACGGCGGGCATCGGCGCCGCCTTCGCCCGCAAGCTCGCCGCCCAGGGCCACAACCTCGTACTGGTCGCCCGCGACACCGCGCGCCTCGCCGAGCAGGCCACGGAACTGCACGACCGGCACGGCATCGAGGCCGAGGTGCTGACCGCGGACCTGTCGACCGAGGCGGGCATCGCCGCGGTCGAGCGGCGCCTCGACGACCGGACGCACCCGGTGGACCTGCTGGTCAACAACGCCGGGTTCGGGAACAAGGGCCGCTACCTCGAGGTCTCCATGGCCGACGAGCTGACCATGCTGAAGGTGCACATCGAGGCGGTGCTGCGGCTGACCTCGGCGGCCACCGCGTCGATGCGCTCGCGCGGCCGCGGCGGCGTCATCAACGTGGCCTCGGTGGCGGCCTTCGTGCCGCGCGGCACCTACGGGGCGAGCAAGGCCTGGGTCGTGCAGTTCACCCAGGGCGCGGCGCGGGACCTGGCCGGGTCGGGCGTGCGCCTGATGGCGCTGTGCCCGGGCTTCGTGCGGACGGAGTTCCACCAGCGGGCCGGCATGGGCACGGACAACATCCCCAACTGGATGTGGCTGGACGCCGACAAGCTGGTGGCGGCGGCCCTCGACGACCTGGCGCGCGGCAAGACGGTCTCGGTCCCGGACCCGCGGTACAAGGCGCTGATGGGCGTGGTGAAGCTGACGCCGCGCGGGCTGCTGGGCGGGCTGTCCTCGCGTACGGGCCGCAAGTACGGCCCCCGGTAGAAGGCCGCAGGAATCAGCCGGATGGCGTAAATCTCCCTAAACTGGACGTATCCCATCCAGCCCCGGGAGACGCCATGACATTCGTACAAATAGTCGATTACGAGACGAGCAGGCCCGAGGCCGTCAGCGCGCTCATGGACCAGTACCTGGCGCAGACCAGCGGCAAGCGCACCGTGACGCACAGCGTGGTCGGCAGGGACCGCGAATCAGAGACGCACTATGTCGACGTGGTCGAGTTCCCGTCGTACGAAGAGGCCATGAGGAACTCTCATCTCCCGGAGACGGACCGGATGTTCCAGGAGATGGTGGCCCTCTGCGACGGGATGCCGCGGTTCACCAACCTGGACGTGGTCCGCGACGAGCACCTCAACGCGCTGCTCGCGAACCGGGTGTTCGACGACATCACCGCGAAGGGCAAGTTGGACGTCATCGAGGAGGTCTACGCGTCGGACTACATGGACCACGACGTGGCCAACCCCGTCGACAAGACGGGCCGCGAGGGCATCCGCGAGGACGTGGAGATGTGGCGCGGCGCCTTCGACTTCTCCTTCACCTGCGACGCGCAGATGGCGCAGGACGACTACGTCACCACGCTGTGGACCTGGACCGGCAAGCACAAGGGCACGTTCATGGGGATCGCCCCCACCGGCAAGACCTGCACGATGACCGGCACGACGGTCTTCCGCTGCGAGAACGGGATGATCAAGGAAGGCTGGTGGCACTACGACACCAACGGCCTGATGCGGCAGCTCGGGGCGATGTCCTGAGCGGACCCGCCCGACCGGCTCCGACCCACGGCTCCCGGCCCACGGGAAGACCCCGGCCACCACCGTTGAGCGGCGGCGACCGGGGTCGCAGTCCGAAGGGAGCCGGTCAGCGGTCAGCGGACCGGCTCATCGGGGGTCAGTGGCTGTGGCCGTGACCGTGGCCGTGCCCGTGGCCGTTGGCCTCTTCCTCTTCCTTCTTCTCGACGACCAGGGTCTCGGTCGTGAGCAGCAGGGAGGCGATGGAGGCGGCGTTCTCCAGGGCGGAGCGGGTGACCTTGACCGGGTCGATGACGCCGGCCTTGACCAGGTCGCCGTACTCGCCGGTGGCGGCGTTGAAGCCGTTGCCCTTCTCCAGCTCGCCCACCTTGGAGGTGATGACGTAGCCCTCGAGGCCGGCGTTCTCGGCGATCCAGCGCAGCGGCTCGACGGCGGCGCGGCGGACGACCGCGACACCCGTGCCCTCGTCGCCGGTCAGGCCGAGGTTGTCCTCCAGGACCTTGACGGCGTGGACCAGCGCGGAGCCACCACCGGAGACGATGCCCTCCTCGACCGCGGCGCGGGTCGCGGAGATGGCGTCCTCCAGACGGTGCTTCTTCTCCTTCAGCTCCACCTCGGTGGCGGCGCCGACCTTGATGACGCAGACGCCGCCGGCGAGCTTCGCCAGGCGCTCCTGCAGCTTCTCGCGGTCCCAGTCGGAGTCGGTCGCCTCGATCTCGCCCTTGATCTGGTTGACGCGGCCGAGCACGTCCTCGGCGGTGCCGGCACCGTCGACGATCGTGGTGTCGTCCTTGGTGATGGTCACGCGGCGCGCGCTGCCCAGGACGTCCAGGCCGGCCTGGTCGAGCTTGAGGCCGACCTCCTCGGCGATGACGGTGGCACCGGTGAGGGTGGCCATGTCCTGCAGCATCGCCTTGCGGCGGTCACCGAAGCCGGGCGCCTTGACGGCGACCGCGTTGAAGGTGCCGCGGATCTTGTTGACGACGAGGGTGGAGAGGGCCTCGCCCTCGACGTCCTCGGCGATGATCAGCAGCGGCTTGGAGCCACCCGACTGGATGACCTTCTCCAGCAGCGGCAGCAGGTCCTGGATCGCGGAGATCTTGCCCTGGTGGATCAGGATGAAGGGGTCCTCGAGGACGGCCTCCATGCGCTCCTGGTCCGTGACGAAGTACGGCGACAGGTAGCCCTTGTCGAAGGCCATGCCCTCGGTGAACTCCAGCTCCAGGCCGAAGGCGTTGGACTCCTCGACGGTGATGACACCGTCCTTGCCGACCTTGTCCATCGCCTCGGCGATGAGCTCGCCGACCTGCTGGTCCTGCGCGGAGAGCGCGGCCACGGCGGCGATGTCGGACTTGTCCTCGATCGGACGGGCGGTGTCGAGGAGCTCGGCGGACACGGCCTTGACCGCGGCGTCGATGCCCTTCTTCAGGGCGGCCGGGGAGGCGCCCGCGGCGACGTTGCGCAGACCCTCGCGGACCAGCGCCTGGGCCAGCACGGTGGCGGTGGTGGTGCCGTCACCCGCGATGTCGTTGGTCTTGGTCGCCACCTCCTTCACCAGCTGCGCGCCGAGGTTCTCGTACGGGTCGTCCAGCTCGACCTCGCGGGCGATGGTGACACCGTCGTTGGTGATGGTGGGGGCGCCGAACTTCTTGTCGATGACGACGTTGCGGCCCTTGGGGCCGATCGTCACCTTGACCGTGTCGGCAAGCTTGTTGACGCCGCGCTCGAGGGCGCGACGGGCGTCCTCGTCGAACTTCAGGATCTTCGCCATGGGAGCGGTTCAGCCCTCTCGGAAAACTTGGGGTTCAACGACCCGCGCCCCTCGCCGCCCGGCAATCAGCGGGGTGACCAGGGGCGCAGATCAAAGCAGTGCTGGGAGAAGTGAATTACTTCTCGATGATCGCGAGCACGTCGCGAGCCGAGAGGACGAGGTACTCCTCGCCGCTGTACTTCACCTCGGTGCCGCCGTACTTGCTGTACAGCACGATGTCGCCGACGTTGACGTCCAGCGGGAGACGCTGGCCGTCCTCGAAGCGGCCCGGGCCCACGGCGAGGACGACGCCCTCCTGGGGCTTCTCCTTCGCGGTGTCCGGGATGACCAGGCCGGAGGCCGTGGTCTGCTCGGCGTCGAGCGGCTGGACCACGATGCGGTCTTCAAGCGGCTTGATGGCAACCTTGGAGCTGGTGGTCGTCACGATCCGACCTCCCCCTTCGGAGATCTCACGGGGTTAACTGTCTGAGGTGGCGACCAGGTGGATCCGTCGTCGCGGGTGCCGGACCTGCCCGTCGCTGTGTTGGCACTCACCTGGGGCGAGTGCCAGGTGCGAGACTATTCCGGCGATTAGCACTCGGTCAAGCGGAGTGCCAATACGCTCCCTCGGGTTCGCACATCCGGCCACCTCGGACGCCCGGTCGGCCGGATCCCGACGGCTCCCCACCAGCACTTCCCCGCTCCGCCCCGCCGCCCGGGTGAACCGGAAGGAACCCCGGGAAGATCGTCGTCGTCTTAGACGATATGAAGATAAAGCGCCCCATTGACGGCCAGATCGGACCGACGTGCGGGGGCTGAGGCCGCCGACGGCGGCCGGAGCCCGCCGCCGCACCGAGGCGCTGCTGCTCGTCTTCGTCGTCGGCACCACCGTCCTCGGGCACGCGAGCGCCGGCCTGGGGCTGAACGGCGAGCTGCCGGTCGACCTCTCCGGCTTCGCGATCAGCATGGGCCTGCTGGCCCTGGTGGCACACCTGGGCGTACGCCGGTTCGCCGCGTACGCCGATCCGCTGATCCTGCCGCTGGCGATGCTGCTGACCGGGCTCGGGCTGGTGCTGCTGCACCGGCTCGACCAGTCGTACGTCGAGCGGTACGGCGCCGAGGCCAACGCCCCCGGCCAGCTGGTGTGGACGGTGATCGGCGTGGCGGCCTGCCTGCTGGTGGTGGCGCTGCTGCGGGACCACCGGCTGCTCCAGCGGTTCATCTACCTCACGATGGCCGCGGCGCTGGTGCTGCTGATCGCGCCGGCTTTCTCGCCCGCGGACACGTACGGGGCGAAGCGCTGGATCGTCATCGGCGGCTTCTCCGCGCAGCCGGGCGAGTTCGTGAAGATCATGATCGCGGTCTTCTTCGCCGGCTACCTGGTGGTCCACCGCGACTCGCTCGCCCTGACCGGCCGGCGGTTCCTCGGGCTGAGGCTGCCGCCGATGCGCCAGCTCGCCCCCATCGCCACCGTGTGGGTCCTGTCGATGCTGGTGCTGGTCTTCGAGCGGGACCTGGGCACCTCGCTGATCTTCTTCGGCGTCTTCGTGGTGATGCTGTACGTCGCCACCGAGCGCACGAGCTGGATCGTGTGCGGGCTGGTCATGGCCGCGGCCGGCGCGTTCGTCGTCGGCTCGACCGAGCCGCACGTGAAGGCGCGCGTGGCCGCCTGGCTGAACCCGCTGTCGTACTACTGGCAGGAGCGGCCGCCGGGGGTCACCTCGGACCAGTCGGCGCAGGCCCTGTTCAGCTTCGGCACCGGCGGCGTCTCGGGCACGGGGCTCGGCCTCGGACATCCGGAGCTGATCAAGTTCGCCGGGCGCAGCGACTTCATCCTGACGACGGTGGGCGAGGAGCTGGGCCTGGCCGGAGTGATGGCGGTGCTGCTCCTGTACGCGCTCCTCGTGCAGCGGGGGCTGCGGATGGCGCTGGGCGCCCGCGACCCGTTCGGGAAGCTGCTGGCGGTCGGCCTGTCGGCAGCGCTGGCGCTCCAGGTGTTCGTGGTGGCGGGGGGCGTGACCGGGCTGATCCCGCTGACCGGCAAGGCGCTGCCGTTCCTGGCGAAGGGCGGCTCGTCCCTCCTGGCCAACTGGATCATGATCGCGCTGCTGCTGCGGATCAGCGACAGCGCGGAGCGCCAGCGCCTGGCGGACCGCCGCGGCCCGGTGGAGACCGTGATCACCCCGGTGGTGGCGGCCGGGCGGGACTGAGGGGCCGCGGGGCGCCGCTACGGGGGCCGCAGACGCGGGGGCGCCACCGCGGGGGCCGCAGACGCGGGGGGTCTCAGCCGCCGGCCGCGGACTCCATCACCCGTTTGGCCGCCTCGGCCTCGGCCGCGGGGGGCGACAGCTCGGACAGGGTGTCGAGGTCGTGGTCCTTCGCCAACTCCTGCTCCCAGGCGTCGGCCAGCTCCTGCTGCCGGGCGGGCGGCAGCTCTCGGACCTTCTCCCGGTGTTCGGGGCTCAGGGCGTTCAGGAAACGCTCGACGGTGTCGATCGGCATCGCTTCGCCTCCCGGTTCGGCGGGGGTGTGCGTCCATTCCTCCCGCGGCGAACCGGCCCCGTACCCCGCGTCCCCCGTCCTTCACCCGAACGGGTCGTGTCCCGGGGGCCCGTGCGGTCACAGGGTGCGGTCACAGCACTAGAGGTAGTCCTCCAGGCGGCCTATGCGGAAGCCCTGTTGCTGGATGCTCTGGAGCATGCGGGTGGTCATCTGGACCTCCGTCGCGCCCTTGAGCTCGGAGGGGCCGCGGAAGTGGGCCAGGATGATGTCGCCGGGCTTGAGGCCGGAGCCCTCGGCGTACTGGAAGTTGTTGATCTGCATCGACGCCCGCCACAGGACCACCTGCGAGATGCCGCATTCGGCGGCCGCCTTGAGCGTGTCGTCGTTGTAGTTGCCGAACGGCGGGCGGAAGCGGGTGGGCTTGGCCCCGAAGCGCTTCTCCAGGCGTTCCTGCTGACCGCATATCTCCTTCTTCTGCGCCGCGAAGGGCAGGGTCCGGAGGTTCGGGTGGGTCAGGGTGTGGTTGTTGATGGTGCTGCCGGAGCCGTTGTCCCGGAGCTTCTCGAAGTGCCCGTAGTCCGAGGACGCGACGTTGTCGGTCAGGTACATGCTGATCGGCAGCTTCAGGTCGGCCGCCATCTTCAGGAACTCGGGGTCCTTCTCGGCGCCGTCGTCGAAGGTCAGGAAGACGACCTTCTCCGTGGCCGGCACGGGTATTCGGTCCACGACCTGGGCCTTGCCGGGAGCGGCCGGCGGCAGGGACGGCTTCTGCGCCGGCTTCGGCGCGTACTGCACCGGGGCGGTCAGCCCCCACTTCCGGTAGGCGTCGCCGTCCCCGGCGGCCGAGGGCGACGCGGTGCCCCGGGCGGCCGCCCCGGACGAGGCCGAGGGGCTCGGCTGCTCGTGGGTGGTCTTGCGGCCGAGCCGCTCGATGGGGTCGACGCTGTTCCCGCACCCCGTCAGGGACAGCGCGAGCGCGCCGGCCGCCAGCGTCCCGGCCACCAGCCGGCGCGCGTAGCTCACAAGTAGTCCTCCAGGCGGGCCACGGCGTACCCCTTGTCCGTGACGGTCTTCATGACGTTGCGGACCAGGTCGGGCATGCTGCCATCCCAGTCCTCGCGACCCCGGAAATGCGTGAGGATGATGTCTCCGGGATGCAGGTCGCGGTCCGGTTCACGGTAGTCCATCCGCTTCGGGAACGCCTCCGCGTTCCACAGCGGAACCGCTTTGACGCCACAGGACTTGGCTGCGCGCAGGGTGTCCTCGTTGTAGTTCCCGTACGGCGGGCGGAAGGCCGTCGGCCGCTTGCCGAACATCCTCTGCATCGTGTCCTGCTGACCGCAGATCTCCTCGCGCTGCTTCTCGTACGACAGCGCGGGCAGGTAGCGGTGGTTGACGGAGTGGTTGTTCAGGGTGACGCCGGCCGCCTGCATCTCCTTGAAGTAGGAGTAGTCGTCGCGGACGAGGTAGTCGCTGAGGAAGGCCGTGTACGGAATCCTCAGCTCCTGCATCATCTTCAGGAACTCGGGGTCCTTCTCGGCGCCGTCGTCGAACGTCAGGAAGACGACCTTGTCCTTCGTCGGGACCGTGGTGAAGACGGGCGGGAGGTTCTCGTGGCCGTCCACCTCGAAGCCTTCCCGGGTGGTGATCGCGGGCTTCTGCTTCGGTGCCGGCGGTGCCTCAAGCGGCGGCTTGGCCAGCTTCCACTTCTTCGCCGCGACGAGCCGGGCCTGCCGGGCGGCGGGCCCCCGCTGTTCACCGCGGGCGCCCAGCGCCGCGCCGGCCTTGCCGCTCTCGGTCGGGGCCGGGGTGCCACCGGAGTCCCCGGAACTGCAGGCCGTTCCCAGGGCGGCGACGAGCAGGGCGGAGAGGACGACCCCGGCCCGGCCGCGCGAGCCGGCGGTGCGCCGGCGACCGTGAAGCGTCTTTTGTTCCTTTTGTCGTACTAGCTGCATAGCAGCGGATCCTGACACCGCCACGGCGCTCCGCCCCGCCGACACCGCGAACGGAAAGACGACCTTCCATCGAGTGGCCCACGCTGACCGACAATGAGGCGGTGACCCCCGAAGACTTCGCCGCCCTCCTGACCCCTGAGGGCCGCGCCCTCCTGGACTCGCTCCGCGACTACGACCCGGGCCAGGAGCTCGCCGTCGCCACCCGGCTGCGCCGCGAGCACCCCGCGCCGCTGGTCTCCGCCGCGCTCGGGCAGGCCCGGCTGCGGCAGCGCGCGGCGGCCAAGTTCGGGGAGGACGCGTTCCGGATGTACTTCACCCCCGGCGGCGCCGAGATGGCCACGCGCGCCCCGGTCGCCGCGTACCGGGCCGAGCGGTTCGCGGCGCTCGGCGTGCGCAGCGTCGCCGACCTGTGCTGCGGGATCGGCGGGGACGCCCTGGCGCTGGCCCGGCTCGGCATCCGGGTGCTGGCGGTGGACCGCGACCCGTTGACCGCCGCCGTGGCCCGGGCCAACGCGGAGGCGCTGGGGCTGGCGGACCTGGTCGAGGTCGTCGAGGCGGACGTGACCGGAGTCGACACCTCCGGGTACGACGCCGTGTTCCTCGACCCGGCCCGGCGCGGGGGGCGGGGCCGGGTGTTCGATCCGGAGGGCTACTCGCCGCCGCTGTCCTGGGCCGTGCAGGCGGCCCGTTCGGCGCGGTGTGCGGCCATCAAGATCGCCCCCGGGATCCCGCACGAGGCGGTGCCGGAGCAGGCCGAGGCCGAGTGGATCTCCGACCACGGGGACGTGAAGGAGGCCGTGCTGTGGTTCGGGACCGACCCCGGGACCGTCCGCGCGACCCTGCTGCCCGGCCCGCGGACCCTGCGCACCGCCGGCCCGCTCCCCGACCCGGAGGTCGGCCCGGTCGGCCGCTGGCTGTACGAGCCCGACGGCGCCGTGATCCGCGCCCACCTCGTCGCCGGGGTCGCGGAGCAGCTCGGCGGCCGGCTCATCGACCCGACCATCGCCTACATCACCTCGGACGAGCTGCGCGCGACGCCGTACGCGACCGCGTACGAGATCACCGACGTGCTGCCGTTCGGCCTGAAGAAGCTCAAGGCGCTGCTGCGCGAGCGCGAGGTCGGCATCCTGACCGTGAAGAAGCGCGGCTCGGCCATCGAGCCGGAGGAGCTGCGCAAGAAGGTCAAGCCGCAGGGGCGGAACGCGGCGACGGTGTTCCTGACCCGGGTCGCCGGCGCCCCGTCGATGCTGATCGGATCGCCGGTCAGCGCCCCGTAGCGGCGGGCGGCGAAAGCCGGGAGGGCGCGCCCGGCCCGGCGGCCGCGCGCACCGGCCCCGCCTGGGCCCGGCAGGGCGGTGTGGCCCTCGGGGCGCGGCCCCGGGACCGCCCGGGGCCCCCGCAGGGGCTCAGGACCCGACGGTGCCGGAGGTCTCCGCCTCCACCGACTCGAACCGCCAGCGGTGCACCGGGCGGGTGATCAGGTCCGCCGCGGGCTCCGGCAGCTCGGGGAGGTCGGCCGCCAGGCCCTCGGGCGCCTCCCACCAGGTGATCACCAGCACCCGGTCCTGCGGGGCCCGCAGGACCTCCCGGCGCACCGGCTCCCGGGCGAGGACCTGCGAGCGGGCCCACTCCAGCAGCTCGGCGCCGCGGCCGCCGGTGGCGCGGGCCTCCCACATCAGGGCGATGGTGCTCACGAGTACAGGTTGTCCTTGCTCAGCTCGTGCACGTGGTCGTGGTCGTGGGCATGACCGTGGCCGTGGCCGTGCCCGTGCCCGTGCGCGTGCTCGTCCCCGTCCGCCGCGCCCGTGCCGGGCACGTGCGGGTCCGTCACCGGCAGCGAGGAGTCCGCCGACAGGTCCCAGTCCGAGGCGGGACGGTTCCGCCTGACCATCTCCGCGCCCAGCGCCGCGACCATCGCGCCGTTGTCCGTGCACAGCTTCGGCCGCGGCACGCGCAGGATGATCCCCGCGTCGTCGCAGCGCTCCTGCGCGAGCGCCCGCAGCCGGGAGTTGGCGGCGACGCCGCCGCCGATCATCAGGTGGTCGACGCCCTCGTCCTTGCAGGCGCGGATCGCCTTGCGGGTCAGCACGTCCACCACGGCCTCCTGGAACGACGCCGCGACGTCGCGCACCGGCACCTCCTCGCCCGCGTTCCGCTTCGCCTCGATCCAGCGGGCGACGGCCGTCTTGAGCCCGGAGAAGGAGAAGTCGTACGCCGGGTCGCGCGACCCGGTCAGCCCGCGCGGGAAGTTGATCGCCTTCGGGTCGCCCTCCTTGGCCAGCCGGTCGATGACCGGGCCGCCGGGGAAGCCGAGGTGCAGCACGCGCGCGATCTTGTCGAAGGCCTCGCCGGCCGCGTCGTCGATGGTCGCGCCCAGCGGCCGCACGTCGGAGGTGATGTCCGGGGCGAGCAGCAGGGAGGAGTGCCCGCCGGAGACGAGCAGCGCCATGGTCGGCTCGGGCAGCGGGCCGTGCTCCAGCTGGTCCACGCAGATGTGCGAGGCCAGGTGGTTCACCCCGTACAGCGGCTTGCCGAGGGCGTACGCGTACGCCTTGGCCGCCGACACGCCGACCAGCAGGGCCCCCGCGAGGCCGGGGCCGGCGGTGACCGCGATGCCGTCGAGGTCGCGGGCGCTGACCCCGGCCTCCTTCAGGGCGCGCTCGATGGTCGGGACCATCGCCTCCAGGTGGGCGCGGGAGGCCACCTCGGGCACGACGCCGCCGAAGCGGGCGTGCTCGTCGACGCTCGACGCGACCGCGTCCGCCAGCAGGGTGGTGCCGCGGACGATGCCGACGCCGGTCTCGTCGCAGGAGGTCTCGATGCCGAGGACGAGGGGTTCGTCAGCCATGGGTCTCACCTTGTACGGGTCCGTCCGCGGGGACGGAGAGTGCGGGATCGGAAAGGCGCATCACGAGTGCGTCGACGTTGCCGGGCTGGTAGTAGCCCCGGCGGAAGCCGATCGGCTCGAATCCGAAGCGCTCGTAGAGCTTCTGGGCGCGGGTGTTGTCCACCCGCACCTCCAGCAGCACCTCGGCGCACTCGAACGCGGTGGCGGCCCGCAGCAGGTCGGTGAGGAGCCGGGCGCCGAGCCCGGTCCCCCACTGGTCGCGTGCGGCCGCGATGGTCTGTACGTCGGCCAGGTCGCCGGCGGCGGCCAGCCCGGCGTAGCCGACGATGCGGCGGCCGGCGCCCGCGGCGGAGCCGCCCTCGGGAACGCCCTCAGGAACGGTCTCGGCCACGACGTAGTGGCGGGTGGCGTGCGGGCCGCGGGCGTGGGCGAGCTCGGACCAGAACATTCCGGCGGACCAGGCGTCCTCGGGGAACAGCTCCTGCTCCAGTTCCAGTACGGGCGCGATGTCCCACCAGCGCATCTCGCGCAGTACTGCGGTACCGGTACCTGCGGTCACTGCGGGGTGACCACCTTGTAGTTCTTGGGCACCTGCGCGTCGGGCCGGCGCAGGTACAGCGGCGTCGGGGGCAGGAACTCCTGCCCGGCCGCGAGCCGGTGCACCGCCAGTGCCGCGAGGGCGGCGGCGCTCAGGTGCTCGGGGCCGCGCGCGTCGGTGAACACCTCCGGGTACAGCAGGGCGCCCTGGCCGACCGCGGGCAGCCCGGCGACCTGCTCGGCGATCTCGGCCGGGCGGTCCACGGCGGGCTCGCCGACCCGGGTGAGCGGGTCCTCGTAGCGGGCCCAGTAGACCTCCTTGCGCCGCGCGTCGGTGGCGACGGTGAAGGGGCCCTCGACGCCGGCGGCGCCCGCGGCGTACGCGAGGCCGTCGAGGGTGCACAGGCCGTGCACGGGGACGCCGAGGACGGAGGCGAACGTGGCCGCGGTGGCGAGGCCCACGCGCAGCCCGGTGTAGGGGCCGGGGCCGACGCCGACGACGATGCCGGTCAGGGCGTCGAGCTTCAGCCCGGCCTCGGCGAGGACCCGGTCCACCGACGGCAGCAGGAGCTCCCCGTGGCGGCGGGCGTCGACCTGGTGGGACTCGGCGAGGACGTTCTCGCCGTCGTGCAGGGCGACGGTGACGGCGGGCGTGGCGGTATCTACAGCGAGCAAGAGCACGCGAACAGCCTACGACTCCCCGGGCCCGGGCCCTCGCGGCCGGTCGCGGGGCAGCCCGGCTGCTACCTTCGACCCCAGGATTCGACCGCGGTATTCGAACCCCGCGGACGCCGCAACGGCCCGCGGATCGGCCGGGACCCGGCGCACGGGAAAGCACGAGAGGTGGAGCAAGTGGGACGCAGCAGCTCGGGAATCGTGGCCGGGCTCACGGCCGCCGCACTCGCCGCGGTCGGGTTCCTCGGCTACCAGGCCTCCGCGACCGCCCCCGCGCCGTCCGCGCACGGCGCCGCACCGGCGGCGGAGCCCTCCGCCCAGCCGTCCGCGCCGGCGCCCGGCCCGGCGAAGCCGAACGCCGTGCCGACCGATTCCGGCACGGGCACGCGCGTCGTGTACTCGGCGGCCCTGAAGCGGGTGTGGCTGGTCACCGAGGACGGCAAGGAGCCGAGGACCTTCGCGGTGGTGCCGAGCACGGTGCACCCGAAGCCGGGCACCTACCTGGTGAACTCCCGCTCGAACGCGGTCACCGGCTCGGACGGCGTGCCCATCGAGCACGTGGTGCGCTTCGCGATGGCCGAGGGCAGCGGGGTCGTGATCGGCTTCAGCGCCCGCGCCGACGGGCGGCTGCCCGAGCCCGACGCCACGCGGAAGACCGGTGGCATCCGGATGAGCCGGGCCGACGGCGACGCGATGTGGGCCTTCGCCACGATCAACTCGAAGGTCGTCGTCGTCCCCTGACCGTCCGCCGCTCGTCCGCCGCCCGTCCGCCGCTCGTCCGCCGCCCGTCCGCCGCTCGTCCGCCGTCCGGCCGCTGACCGGCCGCCGACCGGCTGTTGATTTCACCCGGACGGAGGACTCAGGCCGCCTCGGGCTCCCGGGCGGCCCGTCCGCCGCGTCCGGGTCCGAGGTCGCCGGCCGCCGCGACCGGCCCGGTCCCCGGCTGCCGGGCGGGCTCGCGGCCCGGCGGCGTCGAGACGGCGGTGGCGGCCGCGCCCGCGGCGAGCAGCACGCCCATGGGCACGGGGCACGAGGCTCCCCTCGGCGCGGTCGAGGTGCGGGGGTCGCGCGGTGCCGCTGCTCCTGTCGACATGGCTGCCTCCTGGCCCCGGGCCGGCCGTACTTAGGTAGGCCTAACCAGCCCTCCGTACCATGTGACCATGCGCGGCTCTTCCGGCGCAATATCTTCCCGACAGCCTGTCGGTACCTCCACGAGCCGGACCCCGGCCCGGACCCCGCCCGGCCCCGTCCGGCGGTGTGCCGGGCCGGATCTCAGCCCGCCGTGACGGGCCCGAGGCCCGCCAGCAGGCCCGGGGCGGCCCAGCGCTCGCCGACACCGCGCACGGTGACCTCGCGTACGTCGTCCAGGACCTCCTCGTGGCCGACGGCCCGCGCGATCACCACGTGCAGCCGGTCCTCCGAGAGCTCCTCCACCTTGCCGTCGCCCCACTCGACGACGACCACGGACTCGGGCAGCGAGACGTCGAGGTCCAGGTCCTCCATCTCGTCCAGCCCGCCGCCCAGCCGGTACGCGTCCACGTGGACCAGCGCCGGCCCGCCGCGCAGCGAGGGGTGCACCCGGGCGATCACGAACGTCGGCGAGGTCACCGCGCCCCGGACGCCGAGCCCCTCGCCTAGCCCGCGGGTCAGCGTGGTCTTGCCCGCGCCGAGCTCCCCGGTCAGCAGGACCAGGTCGCCGGGGCGGAGCAGGCCGGCGATGCTGCGGCCCAGCGCCTGCATGGCCCCGGGCGAGTCGACGGTGATGCGCGCCCCGGCGGCGCCTTCAGGGTCCCGCGACCCCTGCGCCGGGCTGAGCGGGGCTTCCAGCGGTACTTCTTCCATGTCCGCCAACGTTAGCCGCTGCGGGGACCGCCCCGGTGCGCACGAGCAGCTCGGCGAGCAACCCGGTCACCGTCTGCGGGTACTCCAGCATCATCAGGTGCCCGGCCCGCTCCAGGACGACCAGCTCGGCAGCCGGCAGCGCGTCCTTGATGGCCTGGCTGTGCGCGGCCGGGGTGATCATGTCGTGGTCCCCGGCGACGACGGTGACGGGGATGTCCGCGAACCGCTGGAGGGCAGCGGTCTTGTCGTGGGCCTGGAAGGCCGGGTAGAACTCGGCGACCACGTCGATGGGCGTGGCCTCGATGAGCCGCTCCGCGAACCGTGCGACGCCCGGGTCCACCTCGCGCGGCGCTCCGAACGAGTACAGCTTGATCATGCCGGCGAAGAGGTCCGCGGTGGCCCGGCGGCCCCGCTCCACCAGCTCCACCTGCGAGCCGAGCGCCTTGAGCACGGGCGGCAGGATGCGGCGCACCGCGCCCACCCCGACGGCGGGCAGACCGTACGTCACCTCGCCCAGCCGGCCGCTGGACGTGCCGACCAGCGCCACCCCGAGCACCCGGTCGCGCACCAGCTCCGGGTACTGCTCGGCGAACGCCATGATCGTCATGCCGCCCATCGAGTGACCCACCAGGACCAGCGGGCCCTCCGGCGCGGCGGCGTCGATGACGGTCTTCAGGTCGCGGCCGAGCTGGTCGATCGAGACCGGATCGCCGTCGGCCTGGGCGAAGCCGCGGGCGCTGCGGCCGTGGCTGCGCTGGTCCCAGTACACGGCGCGGACCAGGCCCCGCAGGGCGGCGCGCTGGAAGTGCCAGGAATCCTGGGCCAGGCAGTAGCCGTGGCAGAACACCACGGTCGGCACGGGCGCGGCCTTGCGGCGCAGGCGGGGGCGCGACCGCTCCGCGGCGTCCCCGTCCGGCTCGTCGACCTCGTAGTGGAGCTCGGTGCCGTCCTCGGCGTAGGCGGCGCCCGGGGTCCCGCGCAGGGAGCCGTAGTCGCCGGCGGCGTCGAGGGCGAGGCGCGCCTTGCGGCGCACGCTGCGCCCGACCGTGATCCGTTCGACGGCGACACCGGCCGCCGCACCCGCGGCTATCACGCCGATCACGGCTCCGGCCCAGCCGGCCCTGCGCCAGTTCTCGCTCACGCCGTAGTCCTCACTCAGCACCCGCTCAGCACTCGGTCGGCACTCAGCCGTTGCGGTAGACGCGGGGTACGCGCCCTCCGATACGGGTGACGATCTCATACGCGATCGTCTGAGCCGCCTGGGCCCAGTCCTCGGCGGTGGGTTCGCCGTGCTCGCCGGTGCCGAACAGCACGGCCTCGTCCCCCGCCCGCACCGGGGATCCGGGGCCGAGGTCGACGACGAACTGGTCCATCGCGACGCGGCCGGCGACACGCCGGATCCGGCCGCCGACGGAGACCGGGCCGCGCCCGGAGGCGTGCCGGGGGATGCCGTCGGCGTACCCGGCGGGGATCAGCGCGAGGGTGGTCTCGTCGTCGGTGACGTAGTGGTGGCCGTAGCTGACGCCGTGTCCGGCGGGCACCGTCTTCACCAGGGCCACCGAGGCCTTGAGGGCCATCGCGGGGCGCAGTCCGAGCTCGGCCGGGGTGCCGAGCTCGGGGGCGGGCGACACGCCGTAGACGGCGAGGCCGCAGCGCACCAGGTCGAAGTGGCTGTCCGGGAGGGTCAGCGTCGCCGGGGAGTTGGCGATGTGCCGGACCTCGGGCTCCAGCCCCTCCTTCTCCGCGTACGCCAGCATGTCGCGGAAGGTGGTGAGCTGGAGCTCGATGGAGGGGTGCCCCGGCTCGTCGGCGCAGGCGAAGTGCGACCAGAGGCCGGTGACGCGGACGGTGCCCTCGGCCTCGGCGGCGGCCGCCGCGCCGACGAGTTCCGCCCAGTCGGCGGGCTGGCAGCCGTTGCGGCCGAGGCCGGTGTCGGCCTTGAGCTGGATCCGGGCGGTCCGCCCGGCCGCCCGGGCCGCGTCGGTCACCTCGTCGAGGGCCCACATCCCGCTGACGGCCACGTCGATGTCGGCCTCGATCGCCTCGCGCCAGGGCCCACCGGGGGTCCACAGCCAGCACATGATCCGGCCGCCGATCCCGGCAGCGCGCAGGGCGAGCGCCTCCTCCGGGGTGGCGGTGCCGAGCCAGGTCGCGCCGGCGTCCAGGGCGGCGCGGGCACAAGGGACGGCGCCGTGCCCGTACGCGTCCGACTTGACCACGGCCATGAGCTCGGCCCGGGGGGCCCGCGCGCGCAGTGCGCGCACGTTCGCCCGCACGGCGGCCAGATCGATCTCGGCGTACACGCGCCCCGGTGTCTCGTTCATCGCCCCAGTCTCTCAGAGCCCGCCCCACCCCCGCGCGACCGCCATTCCCGCACGCCCTGCCCGGGCCCCGTCCGACCCAGCCCCACCGAATCAGCCCCACCGACCCGGCCCGGCCGACTCAGCCCCACCGACCCAGCCCCGCCGGCGTTCGAGGCGCGGGGGTCCTGGGGCCGGCCCCCGGCAACGGCGGCGCGCCGGGCCATGACGCCGCGCCAACCAGCCCCGGAGGCGCGGGGGTGCGGGGGCCGGCCGGCGGCGGGGTGAGCGGGGGCGCTGTCAGGGGTGGGTGGCGTTGCGCCAGGCGGCGGGGAGGGCTTCGGCCACCTCGTGGGCGAGGACCGGGGCCCCCGCGGCGGCCAGCCGACCGGCGAGCCCGTGCAGGTACGCCGCCACCGCCCCCGCATCCGCGGCCCGCAGCCCCGCCGCCAGCAGCGAACCGCCGAGCCCCGACAGCACGTCGCCGCTGCCCGCCGTGGCCAGCCAGGGCGTACCCGTCGGGTTCACCCGCACCGGCCGGTGCCCGTCGTACACCAGCGTCGTCGACCCCTTCAGCAGGGCCGCGGCCCCGTACCGCCCGACCAACTCCCGTACGGCCGACAGCCGCCCGGCTTCCACCGCCTCCCGTGACATCCCCAGCAGGGCCGCCGCCTCCCCGGCGTGCGGGGTCAGCAGGGTTTCCGCGGGCCGGGCGCGCAGCGCCGCCGGGTCGAGGCCGCGCAGCCCGTCCGCGTCCACCAGCACCGGCACCGGGTCCGCCAGCACGCGCGCGACGTCCTCGCCGCGGCCCTCCCCCAGTCCGGGTCCGACGACCCACGCCTGGACGCGGCCCCACCCGATCAGCACCTCGGGGTAGCGGGCGAGCACCTCGTCGGCCGCCGGGCCGACGTACCGCACCGCACCGGCCCCGCCCCGCAGGGCCCCGGCCACGGCGAGCACGGCCGCGCCGGGGTACTGCGCCGACCCGGCGGCGATGCCGACGACTCCCCGGCGGTACTTGTCGCTGGACGCGCCGGGCCGCGGCAACAGCCGTGCCACGTCGGCGTGCTGCAGGGCCTCGGCCTCGGGGGCGGGGCCGTCGCCGCGGCCGGGGGCGTCGAGCTCCAGCCCGATGTCCACCAGCCGCACCACGCCGGCCCGCGACGCCCCGGGGTCGACCAGTAGCCCCGGCTTGTGCACCCCGAAGGTCACGGTGACGTCGGCCCGGACCGCGGCCCCGGCCAGTTCCCCCGTGTCCGCGTCCACCCCGCTCGGCAGGTCCACGGCGACGACGACGGCCCCGGCCGGGATCCGTTCGACCAGCGCCGCGGCCGCCGGCCGCAGTCCGCCGCGCCCGCCGATGCCGAGCAGCCCGTCCACGACGAGGTCGGCCCGGTCGGGCACGGTCCCGCAGACCCGGCCGCCGGCGGCCCGCAGCGCGGCCAGCCCGCCCGGGTGCATCCGCTCCGGGTCCATGGGCACGGCGGTCACCCCGGCGCCGCGCCGGGCCAGTCGGGCGCCCGCGTACAGGGCGTCGCCGCCGTTGTCGCCCGGCCCGACGAGCAGCACGACCCGTGCTCCGTACACCCTCGGCAGCAGGTCCGCGCAGGCGGTGGCCAGTCCGGCGGCCGCCCGCTGCATCAGGGCGCCGTCCGGGAGGCGGGCCATCAACTCCCGTTCGGCGGACCGTACGTTCTCCACGCTGTAAGCAGTACGCATGCGCCCAGCCTGCCCGATCGGGCGGCCCGACCGGCGGCGCCCCGACCGGCTCGGCTACGCCTCGGCGATGACCACCGCCGAGGCGACGCCCGCGTCGTGGCTGAGCGAGATGTGAAAGGACCTCACCCCGAGGGCCACGGCCCGCGCCTGCACGGTCCCCTGCACCCGCACCCGCGGCTGCCCGGACTCCTCCACGTACACCTCGGCGTCGGTCCACAGCATGCCGGCGGGCGCACCGAGCGCCTTGGCCAGGGCTTCCTTGGCGGCGAACCGGGCGGCGAGCGAGGCGGTTCCGCGCCGCTCGCCGCTCGGCAGCAGCAACTCGGACTCGACGAACAGCCGCTGGGCCATGCCCGGCGTCCGCTCCAGCGCCGCGCCGAAGCGGTCGATCTCGGCAACGTCGATCCCCACGCCGATAATCACAACGAACTACCCATTCACTCCACGGTCACGGACTTCGCGAGATTACGCGGCTGGTCCACCTCGTTCCCGCGCGCCGTCGCCAGTTCGCACGCGAACACCTGCAGCGGCACCGTCGCCACCAGCGGCTGGAGCAGCGTCGGCGTGGCCGGGATGCGGATCAGGTGGTCGGCGTAGGGGACGACCGCCTGGTCGCCGTCCTCGGCGATGACGATGGTCCGCGCCCCGCGTGCCCGGATCTCCTGGATGTTCGACACGATCTTGTCGTGGAGGACCGAGCGCCCGCGCGGCGAGGGCACGACGACCACCACCGGCAGGTCCTTCTCGATCAGCGCGATCGGCCCGTGCTTGAGCTCGCCCGCCGCGAAGCCCTCGGCGTGCATGTACGCGAGCTCCTTGAGCTTGAGCGCGCCCTCCAGCGCCACCGGGTAGCCGACGTGCCGTCCGAGGAACAGCACGGTGTTCTTGTCGGCCAGGGACCGGGCCAGCGCCCGCACCGGCTCCATGGTCTCCAGGACGGCGTCCACGGCGGCGGCGATGTCGGACAGCTCGCGGATCACGGCCTCGATCTCGTCGCCCCACTTGGTGCCCCGGACCTGCCCGAGGTAGAGGGCGACCAGGTAGCAGGCCACGAGCTGGGTCAGGAACGCCTTGGTCGAGGCGACGGCCACCTCGGGGCCGGCGTGCGTGTACAGCACGGCGTCCGACTCGCGCGGGATCGTCGACCCGTTCGTGTTGCAGATGGCCAGCACCTTGGCCCCCTGCTCGCGCGCGTGCCGCAGCGCCATCAGGGTGTCCATGGTCTCGCCGGACTGCGAGATCGCCACCACCAGCGTCCGCTGGTCCAGGATCGGGTCGCGGTAGCGGAACTCGCTCGCGAGTTCCGTCTCGCACGGGATGCGGGTCCAGTGCTCGATGGCCAGCTTCGCGATCATGCCCGCGTGGTAGGCCGTACCGCACGCCACGATCACGACCTTGTCGACCTCCCGGAGCACCGAGGCGGGGATGCGAACCTCGTCCAGGGTCAGCGCACCGCTCGCGTCGATCCTGCCGAGGAGGGTGTCGGCGACGGCCTTCGGCTGCTCGGCGATCTCCTTGAGCATGAAGTAGTCGTATCCCCCCTTCTCGGCCGCCGAGGCGTCCCAGTCCACGTGGTACGCCCGCACCGTCGCGGGCGAACCGTCGAACCCGGTCACCGTGACCCCGTCGCGGCGGAGCTCGACGACCTGGTCCTGTCCCAGCTCGATCGCGGACCGCGTATGGGCGATGAACGCGGCCACGTCCGAGGCGAGGAAGTTCTCACCCTCCCCAACGCCCACCACCAGGGGGGAGTTCCGGCGGGCGCCGACCACCACGTCCGGCGCGTCGGCGTGCACCGCGACGAGCGTGAACGCCCCCTCCAGCTGCCGGCACACCTGCCGCATCGCCTCGGCGAGGTCGTTCCCGGCGGCCTCGAACCGCTCGGCCAGCAGGTGGGCGACGACCTCGGTGTCGGTCTCGGACTCCAGCCGGTGCCCGCGCTCGGCCAGTTCGGCGCGCAGCGCGGCGAAGTTCTCGATGATGCCGTTGTGGACGACGGCGACCCGGCCCGCGTTGTCCAGGTGCGGGTGGGCGTTGGCGTCGGTGGGCCCGCCGTGGGTGGCCCAACGCGTGTGCCCCAGGCCCGTGGAGCCCGCCGGCAGCGGATGCGCGACGAGCTGCTTCTCCAGGTTGACCAGCTTCCCGGCCTTCTTGGCCGCGGCGATCCGCCCGTCGGCGAGCACGGCGACCCCGGCCGAGTCGTAGCCGCGGTACTCCAGCCGCTTGAGTCCGGCGATGACCACATCGAGCGCCGACTGCGCTCCTACGTAACCCACAATTCCGCACATACGGCGCAGCGTACGCCGCGTACGGCGTCCTGCCCCGCACTTGGGCAAGACGAAAACCCCGCCCCGGCGAACGCGCCGGAGCGGGGTTGACGGTGGTTCAGGTGCGGCGGCCCCGGGTCCGGGCTCAGCCGAGCTTCTTGACCTGCGCGTCGACGACCGCCTTGGGCTGTTCGGCGGCACCCTTCAGGCTGACCGCGGAGAAGGTCGCCAGGGTGTTGCCCTTGCGGACGACCACGAGCTGCGTCGAGATCTTCTCGCCGTCGGCGTCGGCCTCGACCGTGTAGGCCAGGGCGGCGTCGCCCGCGGTGACCGGGGTGCCCGCGGCCACCTTGGTGATCTTGCCGGTGTCGCCGCCGCCGGTGGCCGCGTAGCCGCCGGCGCAGGCCGTGCCCGCGGTCTTCAGGGCGGCGAAGGCGTCCTCGGCGCCCTTGCCGTCGTACGAGGCGACGGTCACGGCGGTGACAGGGGCGCCGAGGGCGTCCATCGCGGCCTTCATCTTCTCCTCGGCGCTGGCGCCGGCGGCCGGCTCCTTCGGCTTGGCGACGGCCTTGGTCCGGGCGGCACCGGTGGCCGTGCCGACCGTGGCGAGGCTCTGCGCCTTGACCAGCGGCAGGCACTCGGGCTTGTCGCTGGTGGCGGCGGCGCCGGCGGCGGCCTCGGCCGGCGTGGCCTCCTTGAGCACGTGCTCCGGCAGGTCGGCCTGCTTCACGATCACCGAAGCGAGATCGGCGTCCGTCTTGCCCTTAGCGGCGGGGGCCGCGGACGCGGCCGGGGCGGCGGCGGACGCCGGGGCGTCGGCCTTGGCCCCGTCCTTGGAGTCGGACGAGCCGCAGGCGGTCGCGAGCAGCGCCAGCGCGGCGGCGGAAGCGGTCATGACGGAACGGCGGACAAGGGTGCTGCGCACGAAGGATCTCCCCCAGGGGTGGTGCAGAAGACGAACGGAACGGCCCGGACGGCGCCCACTCCCCGGGGGAGCACGCCGGAGCCACGGTGATCAGCAATGTACGTGGCCCCGCCGACGGCCACCCCTCCGAACGCCCGTTCGTGGCCGATCGTGACCACAGCGAGACCGAAAGCGACCTCCTCACCGCGGCCACGTGACCGACCCCACCACCCACGAGCGGCGCCGAGCCACGACAATGGCCCTGTGATCACTTCGCCGCCACGAAGCAGCACGCCCGAACCGGACTGCGCGATGAAGCGCACCGAGCGGCCCGAGCGGTCCCCGCGCCGGGCCGAGGTCTCGCCGTACGTCGACCTCACCCGCGCCGAGTGGAGCGCCCTGCGCGAGCGCACCCCCCTGCCGCTGACCGCCGAGGAGGTCGAGCAGCTGCGCGGCCTCGGCGACGTCATCGACCTCGACGAGGTCCGCGACATCTACCTGCCGCTCTCCCGCCTGCTCAACCTGTACGTCGGCGCGACCAGCACCCTGCGCGGCACCCTCAACACCTTCCTCGGCGACGCCGGCGGCACCGGCCACGGCAGCCAGCAGGGCACCCCCTTCGTCATCGGCGTCGCCGGCTCGGTCGCCGTCGGCAAGTCCACCGTGGCCCGTCTGCTCCAGGCCCTGCTGGCGCGCTGGCCCGAGCACCCGCGCGTGGAGCTCGTCACCACCGACGGCTTCCTCTACCCCATGAAGGAGCTGGAGCGGCGCGGGCTCACCTCCCGCAAGGGCTTCCCCGAGTCCTACGACCGCCGCGCGCTGACCCGCTTCGTCGCCGACATCAAGGCCGGCAAGGACGAGGTCACCGCCCCGGTCTACTCTCACCTGATCTACGACATCGTCCCCGACGAGCAGCTCGTCGTCCGCCGCCCGGACATCCTGATCGTCGAGGGCCTGAACGTGCTCCAGCCGGCCCTGCCCGGCAAGGACGGGCGCACCCGGGTCGGCCTCGCCGACTACTTCGACTTCAGCGTGTACGTGGACGCACGCCCCGAGGACATCGAGCGCTGGTACCTCAACCGGTTCCGGAAACTGCGCGCGACCGCCTTCCAGAACCCGTTCTCGTACTTCCGCAAGTACACGCAGGTCTCCGAGGAGGAGGCCCTGGAGTACGCGCAGACGATGTGGCGGACGATCAACAAGCCCAACCTGCTGGAGAACGTGGCCCCCACCCGCGGCCGCGCCACCCTCGTCGTCCGCAAGGGCCCCGACCACAAGGTGCAGAAGCTCAGCCTGCGCAAGCTCTGACCCGGCCGACGCCGCTGGCACTGCCGGCCGCGGCGCCGACCGCGTCGGCAGCGCTGCCGCGGGCCCCGCGAGGACTACTGTGCGGGCATGCTGCATCTGCGGATCATCGCGCCGCACGACCGGACCGACGCCGTGCTCGCACTGATCGGCCGGACGGTCGGCACCACGCACGTGGCGTTGCTCCCCGGGGCCGCCCGCGAACCGGCCGGCGACATCGTGTTGTGCGACGTGGCCCGCGAGGCCGGGGACGAGCTGCTGCACGGGCTGCGGCAGCTGGGCGTCGACCGGGACGGCTCCGTCGCGGTCGGCCACATCGACCTGTCCCTGTCCGCCCGCGCCGAGGCGGCGGAGCGGGAGGCCCCGGGCGAGGCCGCGGACGCCGTGATCTGGGAGCAGCTGGCCGAGGCGACGCACGAGGAGTCCACGCTCACCATCACCTACCTGCTGTTCCTCGGCATCGCGACGATGATCGCGGCCTGCGGCGTGGTCCTCGACAACGCCGTCCTGATCGTGGGCGCGATGGCCCTCGGCCCCGAGTTCGGGCCGCTCGCCGGGATCTGCACCGGGCTGGTGCAGCGGGAGCCGGGGCTCGCCGGCCGGTCCGCCTTCGCCCTGGTGGTGGGCTTCACGGTGGCGATGGCGGCGACGACCCTGTTCAGCCTGGCGATGACCGGGTTGGGCCAGTTCGACGAGGCGATGCTGGAGAACCCGCGGCCGAACACCAGCTTCATCTGGCAGCCCGACCCGTTCTCCTTCATCGTGGCCCTGCTGGCCGGCATGGCCGGCACCCTGTCCCTGACCTCGGCGAAGGCCGGCGCCCTGGTCGGCGTGGCGATCTCGGTCACCACCGTCCCGGCCGCCGCGAACGCCGCCGTGGCCTTCAGCTTCGGGGACTACCCGCAGATGTGGGGCTCGGCGACCCAGCTGCTGCTGAACCTGTGCGGCATCGTCCTGGCCGGGACCGCGACCCTCGTGGGCTGGAAACTGCTGTGGCGCACCCAGCAGCACCGGATGGTCCGGCGGCCGGATGCGCCACGGCGCCCGTAGCCCGGTCAGGCGTACGCGGGAGGACGAGCGGCGGGAGCGACTAGCCGAGGGCCGTCTTCACGGCGTCCGCGAGGCGTCCCGCCACCGCGCGGGCCTGCTCGATGTCGGCGGCCTCCACCATCACCCGGACGAGGGGCTCCGTACCGGACGGACGGAGCAGCACCCGGCCGGTGGTGCCCAGCTCGCGCTCGGCGTCGCCGACGGCCACGGCCAGCTCGCCGGAGGTGGCGACCCGCGACTTGTCCACGTCGGGCACGTTGATCAGGACCTGCGGCAGCCGCTGCATGACACCGGCCAGCTCAGCCAGCGACCGGCCGGTGGCCGCGAGGCGCGCGGCCAGCATCAGGCCGGTCAGCGTGCCGTCACCGGTCGTCGCGTGGTCGAGGATGATCACGTGGCCGGACTGCTCGCCGCCCAGCGCGTAGCCGTGCTCCTTCATCGCCTCCAGCACGTACCGGTCGCCGACTCCGGTCTGCACGACCTGGATGCCCTCGGACTCCATGGCCAGCTTGAAGCCCAGGTTGGACATGACCGTGCCGACGACGGTGTTGCCGCGCAGGGTGCCGGCCTCGCGCATGGCCAGGGCCAGCACCGCGAGGATCTGGTCGCCGTCGACCTCGGCACCGGAGGCGTCGACGGCGAGGCAGCGGTCGGCGTCGCCGTCGTGGGCGATGCCGAGGTCGGCGCCGTGCTCGACGACGGCCTGCTTGAGCAGGTCGAGGTGGGTGGAGCCGCAGCCGTCGTTGATGTTCAGGCCGTCGGGCTCGGCACCGATGGTGACGATCTCGGCGCCGGCCCGGGCGAAGGCCTCGGGCGAGACGCGGGCGGCCGCGCCGTGCGCCTCGTCCAGGACGATCTTCAGCCCGTCGAGGCGGTTGGGGAGGACCCCGATGAGGTGGGCGACGTACTTGTCGAAGCCCTCGTCGTAGTCGGAGACCCGGCCGACGCCTGCGCCGGTGGGGCGGTCCCAGGGCGCGCCCGTGCGGTGCTCCTCGTAGACGGCCTCGATCCGGTCCTCCAGCTCGTCGGCGAGCTTGTGGCCGCCGCGGGCGAAGAACTTGATGCCGTTGTCGGGCATGGCGTTGTGGGAGGCGGAGAGCATCACGCCGAGGTCGGCACCCAGCGCACCGGTGAGATACGCCACCGCCGGAGTGGGCAGCACACCGACGCGCAGGACGTCCACGCCCGCGCTCGCGAGGCCCGCGACGACCGCGGCCTCCAGGAATTCGCCCGAGGCCCGGGGGTCGCGGCCGACGACGGCCGTCGGCCGGTGGCCCGCGAAGGTGCCGGCCTCGGCCAGTACGTGGGCCGCTGCCACGGAGAGGCCGAGCGCCAGCTCAGCCGTCAGATCCGCATTGGCGACGCCGCGTACACCGTCCGTTCCGAAGAGTTGTCCCACTGTTGTCCTCCCAAGATCGCGCTTCGCTTGAGACCGCTGGTGACAGGTATGTGCCGCTTGTGGCGGTAAACGAACCGCCCCGACAGCACAGAGAGTGCTGCCGGGGCGGTCGTTGCTGAACAGCAGGCGCAGATTAGCGCTTGCTGTACTGCGGAGCCTTACGGGCCTTCTTGAGACCGGCCTTCTTGCGCTCGACCGCACGGTCGTCGCGGGAGAGGAAGCCGGCCTTCTTCAGCGCCGGGCGGTTGTTGTCCACGTCCGCCTCGTTCAGCGCACGGGCCACGCCGAGGCGCAGGGCGCCGGCCTGGCCGGAGACGCCGCCACCCGCGATGCGGGCGATGACGTCGTAACGACCGTCGAGCTCCAGGAGCTTGAACGGCTCGTTGACTTCCTGCTGGTGCACCTTGTTCGGGAAGTAGTCCTCAAGGGTGCGACCGTTGATCTTCCACTTGCCGGTGCCCGGAACGATCCGGACGCGGGCGATGGCGTTCTTGCGACGGCCCAGGCCGGCGGCCGGCTGGGGGTCGCCGAAGCGACCGGCAAGGGACTCGGAGGTGTAGTCGCCCTCGACGACGACGTCCGACTCGGTGGTGTACTCCTCGACGCCCTCGAACTCGTCGACGGGGGTCTCGGCGGTGGTCTCGGCCACGATGCTCCTCAGAATTCTCTACGTCTTAGGGGGTGGCCGGAACTACTGCGCGACCTGGGTGATCTCGAACGGCACCGGCTGCTGGGCAGCGTGCGGGTGCTGGTCGCCCGAGTAGACCTTCAGCTTCGAGAGCATCTGACGGCCCAGGGAGTTCTTGGGGAGCATGCCCTTGACGGCCTTCTCGACGGCCTTCTCCGGGTTGTTCGCCAGCAGGTCGTCGTAGCGCACGGAGCGCAGACCGCCCGGGAAGCCGGAGTGGCGGTAGGCCATCTTCTGGGACGCCTTGTTGCCGGACAGGTGGACCTTGTCGGCGTTGATGACGATGACGAAGTCGCCCATGTCCATGTGGGGGGCGTAGGTCGGCTTGTGCTTGCCCTTCAGGAGGGTAGCGGCCTGGGTCGCCAGACGGCCGAGGACGACGTCCTGGGCGTCGATGACGAGCCACTGGCGCGAGATGTCGCCGGGCTTGGGGCTGTACGTACGCACGGTCGTATGCCTTCGCTTCTTCAGTGATGGGTTCTCCCCCGAGCCTCTCGGCCCGAAGGGAAGGGTCCTGACAAGGCCACCACGGACGATCACGACAGCCCTGGTTCACATCGGGGACGCAACCCGTGTGTACCGCTGGTCATCGGCCCGGTGGACCGGCGTAAGGCCCTTTCACGTGAGAATGAGCAAGCCAATACGCATAACGAACCAGCAGGATACCCACCGTGCCCTGGAAGGGTCAAAACGCAGGCCTGGAGCCCGCCTCGGCGGGCTCCGCTGTGCGCTCTGTTCCGGGCCCGGGAAGGGTCCCTGCAGTTCGTACGCCTTCCAGGTTAACCCGCGCCGAACGCGAACACCGCCGAACGAGGGTGCCCGCCCACACGCACAGCGTGAAGCAGTCCTTGAACGCCCGCCTCTTGCGCTCCAGCTCCGAGGGCCACGGCACCCCCGCGACCTGCGGGAACATACCCACCCAGAACCAGCCCGAACGCACCGCCGACCCCGCCCGCACCCCCGAGGCGAGCAGCAGCGGGAGCACCACCAGCAGGTAGTGGTCGAAGGACGGCCGGGACACCAGGAATGCGGCGAGCATCACCATGCAGGCCGTCTCCGCCAGCCGCAGCTCGCCCCCGTCCCGGTCGTCCTCACGCCGCCAGCGCTGCCGGGCCGCCCACAGCCCGGCCAGCGCCCCCGCCCCCGCGACCAGCACCGCGACCGGCTGCGGCACCCCCAGCCGGGGCAGCACCGCGATCGGCGAGGCGTCCCAGGGCAGGGCGTACGCGTCCTGCCCCCGGAGCAGGAAGGGCAGCGTCTTGGTGAAGAACAGCGTCGGGCTCGGCATCACCAGCGCGCCCAGCAGCGACACCCCCAGCGGCACCAGTACGGCCGCCGCCAGCCCCCGCCACCGCCGGGCCAGCACGAACAGCAGCCCGATCGGCACCAGCATCGGCTTGCAGGCGATCGCCAGCCCCACCACCAGGCCGGCGGCCGTCCACGAGCGCCGGTGCGCGAACAGCAGGGCGACGGGCAGGGCGGCTGCCGACACGGCCGTCCAGTTGCCTATCAGGACGAGGTTCACGTACGGCCGGAAGGCCAGCGCGAGGACGGCGAACCCGCCGACCGCGAACCGCGACCGGGCCGGCACCGAGAACAGCCGCAGCGCCGCCCACCAGCCCACGGCCAGCAGCGCGGACATCACCAGCGGGAGCACCCAGCGCAGCACCGGCGTCGGCAGCAGCGCCTCCGGGACGGCCATGACCACGGCGCTCGGCAGGTACAGGAAGCGCTTGTCCTCGTACGGCGAGCCGCCCGCCAGCAGCGTCTCGGCGGCCTTCACCACGAAGGCGTTGTCCGAGCCCCAGTTGGCCCGCAGGCTGGTGGCGACGGAGATCCCGAGCACCACGAGCAGCATGCCGGCGAACCAGAGCCGGGGCGCGGGCGCCAGCAGCCGGGCGGCCAGGTCCCGCCGCGCCACCGGGTCGTACCGATTCCTGAGCCAGGTGCCAGGCCGCAGCCGCACAACGCCTCCCGATCGAATCGCCCGGGGGCGGGCTCCCCCTAGCGTTCCCGCTCGACCCTACGTTCGTCCCAGACGGGTTCCCGAGTCTCCCGTACAACACCGTCTGAACCGAAGACCAGGAAACGGTCAAATGTGCGCGCGAACCAGCGGTCGTGCGTGACGCAGAGCACGGTTCCCTCGTACGCCTCAAGGCCGTCCTGCAGCGCCTCCGCGGACTCCAGGTCCAGGTTGTCCGTCGGCTCGTCCAGCAGCAGCGCCGTGGTGCCCGCCAGCTCCAGCAGCAGGATCTGGAAGCGGGCCTGCTGGCCGCCCGAGAGCTTCTCGAACGGCTGGTCGCCCTGGCGCTCCAGCTCGTAGCGGCGCAGCACGGACATCGCGGCGCCCCGGTCCTTGGCGCTCTCCGTCCACAGGATGTCGACGAGGGTGCGGCCGAACAGCTCCGGGTGGGCGTGGGTCTGCGCGAAGTGGCCGGGGACCACGCGGGCGCCCAGCTTCCACTGCCCCGTGTGGGCCACGTCCTCGCCGGCGAGCAGCCGCAGGAAGTGCGACTTCCCCGAGCCGTTCGAGCCGAGCACGCCGACCCGCTCCCCGTAGTAGACCTCCAGCGAGAACGGCTTCATCAGGCCGGTCAGCTCCAGGTTCTCCACGGTCAGCGCGCGCACGCCGGTGCGCCCGCCGCGCAGCCGCATCCGGATCTCCTGCTCGCGCGGCGGCTCCGGCGGCGGCCCGGCCTCCTCGAACTTCTGGAAGCGGGTCTGCATCGCCCGGTAGCGCGAGGCCATGTCGGGGCTGCTCGCGGCCTGGTTGCGCAGCCGCAGCACGAGCGCCTTCAGGCGGGCGTGCTCCTCGTCCCAGCGCCGCTTGAGCTCCTCGAAGCGTGCGAAGCGCTCCTTGCGGGCGTCGTGGTACGTGTCGAAGCCCGCGCCGTGCACCCACACGTCCGTGCCCGTCGGGCTCGGCTCCAGGCTGATGATCTTCTCGGCGGCCCGGGACAGCAGCTCCCGGTCGTGGCTGACGAAGAGCACCGTCTTGCGGGTGGCCTTCAGCTGCTCCTCCAGCCACCGCTTGCCCGGGACGTCGAGGTAGTTGTCCGGCTCGTCGAGGAGCAGCACCTCGTCCGGCCCGCGCAGCAGCGCCTCCAGCACGAGCCGCTTCTGCTCGCCGCCCGACAGGGTGCGCACCTCGCGGAACTGGGCCCGGTCGTACGGGACCCCCAGCGCGGCCGTGGTGCACACGTCCCACAGGGTCTCGGCCTCGTACCCGCGGACGTCGGCCCAGTCGCTGAGCGCCTGCGCGTAGGCCATCTGGGCGGCCTCGTCGTCCACCGTCATGATCATGTGTTCGGCGTGGTCGACGGCCCGGGCGGCGTCCCGGATCCGCGGCTGGGCCACCGAGACCAGCAGGTCCCGCACGGTCGTCTCGTCCCGCACGGAGCCCACGAACTGCGACATCACGCCGAGGCCGCCGCTGACGGTGACGCCGCCCCCGTGCGGCTGGAGCTCACCGGAGACCAGCTTCAGCAGGGTGGTCTTGCCGGCCCCGTTCGCCCCGACCAGGGCGACGACCGCCCCCTCCCCCACCCGGAAGGAGACGTCGGGGAGGAGGACCCGACCGTCGGGAAGGTAGTACTCCAGGTGGCTGGCTTCGAGGTGTCCCATGCGGGGCATTGTCCCGGCCCGGGTGGAGTGCGCCCAAACGCATTACCGGCGGGAGCGACCCGGGCCGTACGACGGCGGGGTCAGCAGCAGCCGGAGCCGGGCAGCGTGCGCACGTTCCGCGCCTCCTTGCTGCGGGCGGCCAGCAGCTCGTCCGCCGGGTAGCCGACCTCCTCCAGGGTCAGCCCGTGCGGCTTGACCACGTGCACCGAGGAGTCCCGTACGGCGGCCCGCAGCACCTTGCCGGGCCAGTCGGTGGGCCGGTGCCCGTCCCCGACGTGCAGCAGGGCGCCGACCAGCGAGCGGACCATGTTGTGGCAGAAGGCGTCGGCGCGGACGGTCGCCGTGGCGATCCCGTCCTCGTCCCGCTCCCAGTGCAGCTGCTGCAGGGTGCGGATGGTGGTGGCGCCCTCGCGCCTGCGGCAGTACGCGGCGAAGTCGTGCTCGCCGAGCAGCTCCGCGGCGGCCTCGTTCATGGCGTCGACGTCCAACGGCCACGGGTGCCACAGCACGTGGCCCCGCAGCAGCGGGTCCACTCCCGCGGGGTGGTCCCCCACCCGGTACGCGTAGCGGCGCCACACGGCGGAGAACCGGGCGTTGAAGCCCGCCGGGGCCTCGGCCACCTTCCAGACCCGTACGTCGCGCGGCAGCTTGCCCGCGAGGCGGCGCAGCAGCTTGTCGCCGTGGTCCGCCCACACCTCCTCGGCCAGGTCGAACTGGGCGACCTGCCCCCGGGCGTGCACGCCCGCGTCGGTCCGCCCGGCCACGGTCAGCTCGACCGGGTAGGGCAGCCGCATCACGGTCTGCAGGGCCGACTCCAACTCGCCCTGGACGGTCCGCAGCGTGCGCTGCTTCGCCCAGCCGGAGAAGTGCGTGCCGTCGTACGACAGGTCCAGCCTGACCCGGACGTGCCCGGGCTCCACCTCGTCACTCACGTGACCGATCCTCTCAAGCGCATGCTCGTGAACCAATGCAGACCACTGCAGACCAACGCGGACCAACGCAGAACGGGCCCGCCCCGGGGAGGGGCGGGCCCGTTCAGAGCCGATCAGGCAGGCGCGATCCCGGAGGATCAGGCCTCCTTGGTCTCCTCGACCTCGGCGGGGGCCTCGGCCTCAGCCTTGGCCTCGGCCTCCTTGACCGCACGCTTGGTGGCGGCCTCGGCCTCACCGGTGGCCTGCTGGGCCACGGTCAGGGCCTCGACGAGCTCGATGACCGCCATCGGGGCGTTGTCGCCGCGACGGTTGCCGATCTTGGTGATGCGCGTGTAACCACCGGGGCGGTTCTCGAAGCGCGGGGCGATCTCGGTGAACAGCGTGTGCACGATGCCCTTGTCCGTGATCGTCTGGAGAACCAGGCGACGGTTGTGGATGTCGCCCTTCTTCGCCTTGGTGATCAGACGCTCGGCGACCGGACGCAGGCGGCGGGCCTTGGCCTCGGTCGTCGTGATGCGGCCGTGCTCGAACAGCGACTTCGCGAGGTTCGCGAGGAGAAGCTTCTCGTGCGCGGCGCTGCCGCCCAGACGGGCTCCCTTGGCGGGACGCGGCATGGTGTTACTCCTTCGTATCTGCACCGGCCGTGTCAGGTACCGGTGTCAGTTCCCCCGGGGCGGACGCCCCGGGGAAGTCATTGCATGGGTACTGCTGGGTACTGCTCAGTACTGCTCGGTGTCGACGTTGCGATCCTCTGGGGGCGGGCCCCCAGGGATCAGTACTGCTCGGTCTCGACGAAGCCGGCGTCGGCGTCGTCGTCCGCGCCGAAGGCGTCGGCAGCAGCGGTCGGGTCGAACCCGGGCGGGCTGTCCTTCAGGGCCAGGCCCATGCCGGCCAGCTTCGCCTTGACCTCGTCGATCGACTTCGCACCGAAGTTGCGGATGTCGAGCAGGTCGGCCTCGGAGCGGGCGACGAGCTCACCCACGGAGTGGATGCCCTCGCGCTTGAGGCAGTTGTAGGAGCGGACCGTGAGCTCCAGCTCCTCGATCGGCAGCGCCAGGTCGGCGGCCAGGGCGGCGTCCGTCGGGGACGGGCCCATGTCGATGCCCTCGGCGTCGATGTTGAGCTCGCGGGCCAGACCGAACAGCTCGACCAGGGTCTTACCGGCGGACGCCATGGCGTCGCGCGGGCGCATGGCCTGCTTGGTCTCGACGTCGACGATCAGCTTGTCGAAGTCGGTGCGCTGCTCGACACGGGTCGCCTCGACCTTGTAGGTGACCTTGAGCACCGGGCTGTAGATGGAGTCGACCGGGATACGGCCGATCTCCTGGCCCACCTGCTTGTTCTGGACGGCGGAGACGTAGCCGCGACCGCGCTCGACGGTCAGCTCCATCTCCAGCTTGCCCTTGCCGTTCAGGGTGGCGAGGACCAGGTCCGGGTTGTGCACCTCGACACCGGCCGGGGGCGCGATGTCGGCGGCGGTCACCAGGCCGGGACCCTGCTTGCGCAGGTACATCACGACCGGCTCGTCGTGCTCCGAGGAGACGACCAGCTGCTTGATGTTGAGGATGAGGTCGGTCACGTCCTCCTTGACGCCCGGCACGGTGGTGAACTCGTGCAGGACGCCGTCGATGCGGATGCTGGTGACAGCGGCACCCGGGATCGAGGACAGGAGGGTACGGCGCAGGGAGTTGCCGAGGGTGTAGCCGAAGCCCGGCTCCAGCGGCTCGATCACGAACCGGGAGCGGTACTCGTCGACGACCTCTTCGGTCAGCGAAGGACGCTGAGCGATAAGCATGTCTTTTCCTTCAGTCGTGGACGCCCACTATTTGACGCCCGACAAGTGCTGTACGGGTACAGCGGTACTGCAAGGGTACGGGCGGCACGGCCCCCGAAGGGGTCGTACCGCCCGGACACTCAAAGACGCACAGGTGCGTCCGCTGCGTCAGACGCGGCGGCGCTTCGGCGGACGGCAGCCGTTGTGCGGGGTGGGGGTGACGTCCTGGATCGAGCCGACCTCGAGGCCGGTGGCCTGGAGGGAGCGGATCGCGGTCTCGCGGCCGGAGCCCGGACCCTTCACGAAGACGTCGACCTTGCGCATGCCGTGCTCCTGCGCGCGGCGGGCGGCCGACTCGGCGGCCATCTGCGCGGCGAAGGGGGTGGACTTGCGCGAGCCCTTGAAGCCGACGTGGCCGGCGGAGGCCCAGGAGATCACGTTGCCGGACGGGTCCGTGATCGAGACGATCGTGTTGTTGAACGTGCTCTTGATGTGGGCGTGCCCGTGAGCGACGTTCTTCTTTTCCTTGCGGCGCACCTTCTTGGCAGCGCCCTGACGACCCTTGGGGGGCATCTCTTACTCCTACGGGAGGTGGTCGGTCCTACAGCGCAAGACCGCTGAACAGGACTACTTCTTGCCCGGCTTCTTCTTGCCGGCGATCGCGCGACGCGGGCCCTTGCGGGTACGCGCGTTCGTGCTGGTGCGCTGACCGCGGACCGGCAGGCCACGGCGGTGACGCAGACCCTGGTAGCAGCCGATCTCCACCTTGCGGCGGATGTCGGCCTGGATCTCGCGGCGGAGGTCACCCTCGGTGCGGAGGTTGGCGTCCACGTACTCGCGGATCTTGACCAGGTCCTCTTCGGACAGGTCACGAACGCGGGTGTTCGGGTTCACGCCGGTCGAGGCGAGGATCTCCTTGGACCGGGTGCGCCCGATACCGAAGACGTAGGTGAGTGCGATCTCCACGCGCTTTTCGCGCGGGATGTCGACACCGGAAACGCGTGCCATTCAATGGCTCCTGTGTGCTCGGGGGTCTTCCGCAGAACCGATCCCGACCGCCGACCGCCCGTGGGCAGTGGTACGTCCGGGTCCCCGGCCCCCGCCGGAGGTGCCGCCGGCCCCCGTGAGGGCTGGGCGGGTCCTGCGTATGTACGTTTTCTTACGTCGCGCGAAGAACTGCGAAGTGCAGGTCGGTCGGCGTGCGTCAGCCCTGGCGCTGCTTGTGGCGCAGGTTGTCGCAGATGACCATGACCCGGCCGTGACGGCGGATCACCTTGCACTTGTCGCAGATCTTCTTGACGCTCGGCTTGACCTTCATGTTCTTAAGGTTCTCCGGGTCAGTGCCACCACCCGCACCGGGACGTGAGCCCAGGCAGGAGTGAGAGCAAGATCTACTTGTATCGGTAGACGATCCGGCCACGCGTCAGGTCGTACGGAGAGAGCTCCACGACGACCCGGTCATCGGGCAGGATGCGGATGTAGTGCATGCGCATCTTGCCGCTGATGTGCGCGAGGACCTTGTGACCGTTCTGGAGCTCCACCTTGAACATGGCGTTCGGGAGGGACTCGATCACGGTGCCCTCGATCTCGATGGCACCTTGCTTCTTGGCCACGCTTCGCCTTTCGAATCGGCTACCTTGATCGGCCCACGGACATGGGAATGCACGTAAGCCGACGAGTCAGTCTACGTCAGGGCACCCAGAAAGACGAATCCGGAAAGTTTGCCCATGAGTCTAGATCATTAACCGAGGGGGTCCGGAGCCGTGGTGACCCCGTACTCCGCCAGCTTCGCCTTTCCACAGTCCGGGCTGGTCAGGACGATGGGGCCGTCCTCCGTCAGAGCGACGGAGTGCTCCCAGTGCGAGGACCAGGTGCCGTCCGTGGTGACCACCGTCCAGTCGTCCGCCAGTACCTCCGTCCGGGCGGTACCGAGGGAGACCATCGGCTCGATCGCCAGGCAGAGGCCCGGGACCAGCTTGACGCCCTTGCCCCGCTTGCGCGAGACGTAGTTCAGCAGGTGCGGGTCCATGTGCATCTCGGAGCCGATGCCGTGGCCGCCGTAGTCCTCGATGATCCCGTACTTGCCGGTCGCGGGCCGCGGCTGGCGGCGGATGTAGCCCTCGATCGCCTTCGAGATGTCCACGAGGCGGTTGCCGTTGCGCATCGCGGCGATACCGGCCCACATGGACTCCTCGGTCACCCGGGAGAGCTCCAGGAGCTCCGGAGCGTGACCGGAGCCCACGAAGGCGGTGAAGGCCGCGTCGCCGTGCCAGCCGTCGACGATCGCGCCGGCGTCGATCGAGATGACGTCGCCGTCCTTCAGGACCGTCTTGTCGTCCGGGATGCCGTGGACGACGACCTCGTTCACCGAGGTGCAGATGGTCGCGGGGAAGCCGCCGTAGCCCAGGAAGTTCGACTTCGCGCCGGCGTCGGCGATCACCTTGCGGGCGACCATGTCCAGATCCCGCGTCGTGGCGCCCGGGACGGCCGCCTCGCGGGTCGCCGCGTGGATCGCGGCGACGACCAGCCCTGCCTCGCGCATCTTCGCGATCTGCTCGGGGGTCTTGATCTGGACCATGAACGTGCCTTCCACCTTTTGAACCGGGTCTTCTCAACAGTACGGCCGCGGTGTCCCGGGGACACCGCGGCCGTACGCACAGCAGGGGTACTACTTCTTGAGGGCGTCCATCGCGCGCTGCGTGACTTCCTCGACCTTGCCGAGGGCGGGGATGGTCACCAGCAGGCCCTGGGCCTTGTAGTAGTCGATGATCGGCTCGGTCTGCGTGTGGTAGACCTCCAGCCGGGTCCGGACCGTGGCCTCGGAGTCGTCGTCGCGCTGGTACAGCTCGCCACCGCACTTGTCGCAGACGCCCGCGGTCTTCGGCGCGCTGTACTCGACGTGGAACACGTGCGCGGAGTCGTTGCGGCAGATCCGGCGGCCGGCGATGCGCTTGACGACCTCGTCCTCCTCGACCTCCAGGTCGAGGACGGCGTCGAGCTTCATGCCCGCGCTCTGGAGCATCTCGTCCAGGGCCTCGGCCTGCGAGACGTTGCGCGGGAAGCCGTCCAGCAGGAAGCCGTTCACGGCGTCCGGCTGCTCCATGCGGTCCTTGGCCATACCGACGGTGATCTCGTCCGGGACGAGCTTGCCGGCGTCCATGAACTCCTTCGCCCGGCGGCCCAGCTCGGTGTTCTGGCTGATGTTGGCCCGGAACAGGTCGCCCGTGGAGATGTGCGGGATCGACAGGTTCTGTGCAAGGAACGCCGCCTGCGTTCCCTTGCCCGCACCGGGCGGTCCGACGAGGACGATACGCATCAGCGGAGGAACCCTTCGTAGTTACGCTGCTGGAGCTGGCTCTCGATCTGCTTCACGGTTTCCAGACCCACACCCACGATGATGAGGATGCTCGTCCCGCCGAACGGGAAGTTCTGGTTCGCTCCGAAGCCGGCCAACGCCATCGTCGGCACTAGAGCGATCAGACCCAGGTACAGCGACCCCGGCCAGGTGATCCGGTTGAGCACGTAGCTCAGGTACTCGGCGGTGGGTCGACCGGCACGGATACCCGGGATGAACCCACCATACTTCTTCATGTTGTCTGCAACTTCCTCGGGGTTGAAGGAAATCGCCACGTAGAAGAACGCGAAGAAGACGATCAGGAGGAAGTAGGCCGCGATGTAGTACGGGTGGTCACCCTTGACGAAGTGCTTTTGGATCCAGATCGCCCAGTCTGCGGTGGATCCGCTGAACTGAACGATCAGCGCCGGGATGTACAGCAGCGACGAGGCGAAGATGACCGGAATCACACCGGCCTGGTTCACCTTGAGCGGGATGTACGTCGAGGTGCCGCCGTACGCACGGCGACCGATCATGCGCTTCGCGTACTGCACCGGGATGCGGCGCTGGGCCTGCTCGACGAAGACCACCAGCGCGACCATCGCCAGGCCGACCAGGATCACCACGCCGAACTCGACCCAGCCGTCGGCGATCTTGCCCTGGAGCTTGATCTGCCACATCGCACCGATGAAGCCGGCGGCGATCGAGATGAACATCAGGATCGACATGCCGTTGCCGATGCCGCGGTCGGTCACGAGCTCACCGAGCCACATGACGACACAGGTACCGGCGGTCATCGTGACGACCATGGTGATGGTGGTGAAGATCGACCGGTCGGGAACGATCTGGCTCGCGACCGGGCAGCCCTGGAACAGTGCACCCGTGCGGGCGGTGGCGACGAGACCCGTGCCCTGGAGGATGGCGAGCGCGACCGTCAGGTAGCGCGTGTACTGCGTGATCTTCGCGGTGCCGGACTGGCCCTCCTTCTTGAGGGTCTCCAGCTTCGGGATCACCACGGTCAGCAGCTGCAGGATGATGCTCGCCGTGATGTACGGCATGATCCCGAGCGCGAAGATCGTGATCTGGAGCAGCGCGCCGCCGCTGAACATGTTGACGAGACCGAAGAGGCTGTTGCTGCTTCCGGCCTGGTCGACACAGATCTGGACGTTCTTGTAGTTCACGCCGGGGACCGGAACATGGGACCCGAGGCGGAACAGCACGATGATGCCGAGCGTGAAGAGCAGCTTCTTGCGCAGGTCGGGCGTCTTGAACGCCCGGGCGAACGCGGTGAGCACGGTGCCTCCTGCGACCCCCGCGCTACTGCGTCAGAGGTGACGGTCTGAGGTTCGACGAATACGTACAAGCAAAGGTGCAGGCCACCTTACCGGCGACTGCGCCCCCCGTGGAACGACCAACCGGGGATGCCCCAAATGTGAGGCATCCCCGGTCAGGTTTTTACTCGGTGTCTGTCACCTGGTTCGTCTTAGACGAGCTCGGTGACGGAGCCGCCGGCAGCGGCAATCTTCTCCTTGGCGGAGGCGGAAACGGCGTCAACCGAGACCGTCAGCGCCACGGAGATCTCGCCCTGGCCCAGGACCTTGACGAGCTGGTTCTTGCGAACGGCACCCTTGGCGACCAGGTCGGCCACCGTGACCTCGCCACCCTGCGGGTAGAGCGCGGCCAGCTTGTCCAGGTTCACGACCTGGAACTCGGTGCGGAACGGGTTCTTGAAACCCTTCAGCTTCGGCAGGCGCATGTGGAGGGGCATCTGCCCACCCTCGAAGCGCTGCGGAACCTGGTAACGGGCCTTCGTACCCTTGGTACCACGACCAGCCGTCTTACCCTTCGACGCCTCACCGCGACCGACACGGGTCTTCGCGGTCTTGGCACCGGGGGCCGGACGGAGGTTGTGGGCCTTCAGCGGGCTGTTCTCAGCCATGATTAGTCAACCTCCTCAACCGTCACGAGGTGGCGGACGGTGTGCACCATGCCGCGGAACTCGGGGCGGTCCTCCTTGACGACGACGTCGTTCAGGCGCTTGAGCCCGAGCGAACGCAGCGTGTCGCGGTGGTTCTGCTTGCTGCCGATGTACGACTTCGTCTGCGTGATCTTGAGGCGAGCCATCACACACCCGCCCCTGCACGCGCACGAAGCAGAGCCGCGGGGGCGACGTCCTCGAGCGGCAGACCGCGGCGGGCCGCGATCTCCTCGGGACGCTGCAGGCCCTTGAGGGCCTCCACGGTCGCGTGCACGATGTTGATCGCGTTGTCGGAGCCGAGCGACTTCGACAGGATGTCGTGAACGCCGGCGCACTCCAGAACGGCGCGCACCGGGCCACCGGCGATAACACCGGTACCGGGGGAAGCAGGCTTCAGCAGGACAACGCCGGCCGCCTTCTCGCCCTGGATCGGGTGCGGGATGGTGCCCTGGATGCGGGGAACCTTGAAGAAGTTCTTCTTGGCTTCCTCGACGCCCTTGGCGATGGCCGCGGGAACTTCCTTGGCCTTGCCGTAACCGACACCTACGGTGCCGTCACCGTCACCCACCACGACGAGCGCGGTGAAGCTGAAGCGACGACCACCCTTGACAACCTTGGCGACGCGGTTGATCGCGACAACGCGCTCAACGTAAGCGGTCTTCTCGGCGGCAGCGCCACCGTCGCGACCCTTCCGGTCCCGCCGCTCGCCGCCACCGGCACCGCTGCCGCGGCGCTGGGGTCCAGCCATTGGATTACCTCTCTCTGTTACGTCCGTGAGTCCCGGAACCGGGGCTTAGAACTTCAGCCCGGCTTCGCGGGCGGCGTCAGCCAGAGCGGCAATGCGCCCGGCGTAGCGGTTGCCACCGCGGTCGAACACGACGGCCTCGACGCCGGCAGCCTTCGCACGCTCGGCGACCAGGGCGCCGACCTGCTTGGCCTGCGCGGACTTGTCGCCCTCGCCGCCACGGACAGACGCGTCCAGGTGGGACGCCGACGCCAGGGTGTGACCCTTGAGGTCGTCGATCACCTGGGCGGTGATGCCGCGGTTCGAACGCGTCACGACGAGGCGCGGACGCTCCGCCGTACCCGACATGTTCTTGCGGATGCGGATGTGGCGGCGGGCCTTGGCAGCCCGCTTGTAAGCGTCGCCCTTGGCGATCTTCACACCGTATGCCATGGCTTTACTTACCAGCCTTTCCGACCTTGCGGCGGATGACCTCGCCCGCGTACTTGACACCCTTGGCCTTGTACGGGTCGGGCTTCCGCAGCTTGCGGATGTTGGCGGCGACCTCGCCGACCTTCTGCTTGTCGATGCCCTCGACCGAGAACTTGGTCGGCGACTCGACCTTGAAGGAGATGCCCTCGGGCGCCTCCACCAGGATCGGGTGGCTGTAGCCGAGCTGGAACTCCAGAGCGGAGCCCTTCGCGGCCACGCGGTAACCGACACCGCTGATCTCGAGCGCCTTGGTGTATCCCTGGGTCACACCGGTGATCATGTTGGCCACCAGCGTGCGGGACAGGCCGTGGAGGGCCTTGTTCTGACGCTCGTCGTTCGGACGGGTGACGTTCAGAACGCCGTCCTCGCCCTTAACGATCTCGATCGGGGCGGCGACGGTGTGGGAGAGGAGACCCTTGGGGCCCTTCACCGCGACCGTGCGGCCATCGATGGTGACGTCCACGCCGGCGGGAACCGGGATGGGGAGCTTGCCGATACGAGACATAGCTTTTCCTCCGTTCCCGACTACCAGACGTAGGCGAGGACTTCCCCACCCACGCCCTTCTTCTGCGCCTGCTGGCCGGTCAGGAGACCGTGGGACGTGGAGATGATCGCCACGCCCAGGCCGCCGAGGACCTTCGGCAGGTTGGTGGACTTCGCGTAAACACGCAGACCCGGCTTCGAGATTCGCTTGATGCCGGCGATCGAGCGCTCGCGGTTCGGGCCGAACTTCAGCTCGAGGACGAGGTTCTTGCCGACCTCGGCGTCCTCGACCTTCCAGCCGGTGATGAAACCCTCCTGCTTGAGGATTTCCGCGATGTGCGACTTGATCTTGCTGTGCGGCATCACGACGGAGTCGTGGTACGCCGAGTTAGCGTTCCGCAGACGCGTGAGCATGTCTGCGATCGGGTCAGTCATGGTCATGAATTGGCCTTCGGCCTCTCTCGCCGGGGTTTCCTGTATGCGCCATCCCTCTCCCCGTACTGAGACGGGACGGGTGCGGTGCGGGGACCTACGGCGTAGTAAGTCGTGCGGGCGGCGGACGCCCAACCCCACCAGCCTACGGCATGGGGGAGGGGCCTCCGCCGACCCAGATGCTTACCGAGAGTTACCGGCAATCCCAACTGTCCGGAGACAGAAGGGTTTACCAGGAGCTCTTGGTCACGCCCGGCAGCTCGCCACGGTGAGCCATCTCACGAAGGCACACGCGGCACAGGCCGAACTTGCGGTACACGGAGTGCGGGCGGCCGCAGCGCTGGCAGCGGGTGTACGCACGCACACCGAACTTGGGCTTACGAGCAGCCTTGGCAATCAGAGCCTTCTTCGCCATCTCGCTTACGCCTCCTTGAAGGGGAAGCCGAGGTGACGGAGGAGCGCGCGGCCCTCAGCGTCGTTGGTCGCCGTGGTGACCACGGTGATGTCCATACCCCGGACGCGGTCGATCTTGTCCTGGTCGATCTCGTGGAACATGACCTGCTCCGTGAGACCGAAGGTGTAGTTGCCACGGCCGTCGAACTGCTTCGGGGACAGGCCGCGGAAGTCGCGGATGCGCGGCAGCGCGAGCGACAGGGTGCGGTCCAGGAACTCCCACATGCGGTCGCCACGGAGGGTGACGTGGGCACCGATCGGCTGACCCTCGCGCAGCTTGAACTGCGCGATGGACTTGCGGGCCTTGGTGACGGCCGGCTTCTGACCGGTGATCGTGGTGAGGTCGCGGATGGCGCCGTCGATCAGCTTCGAGTCACGGGCGGCGTCGCCGACACCCATGTTCACGACGATCTTGACGAGGCCGGGGATCTGCATGACGTTCTCGTACGAGAACTCCTCACGCAGCTTGCCCGCGATCTCCTCGCGGTACTTCGTCTTCAGACGCGGAGTGGTAGCCATCAGATGTCCTCACCCGTGCGCTTGGCAACGCGGATCTTGTTGCCCTCGTCGTCGAAGCGGTAACCGACGCGGGTGACGACCTTCTTGCCGTCCTTCTCCACGACCAGCTGGACGTTCGAAACGTGCACGGGGGCCTCGGTGATCACGATGCCGCCGGCCTGGTTCGGACCAGCCTTGGTGTGCTTCTTGACCCGGTTGACACCCTCGACCAGGACGCGGTTCTCGCCGGGGAAGGCCGCGACGACCTTGCCCTGCTTGCCCTTGTCCTTACCGGTGATGACCTGGACCAGGTCGCCCTTCTTGATCTTCATGCTTACAGCACCTCCGGCGCGAGCGAGATGATCTTCATGAACTTCTTCTCGCGCAGCTCACGGCCGACCGGGCCGAAGATGCGGGTGCCGCGAGGGTCGCCGTCGTTCTTCAGAATGACGGCGGCGTTCTCGTCGAAGCGGATGTACGAGCCGTCCTGGCGGCGGCGCTCCTTGACGGTGCGAACGATGACCGCCTTGACGACGTCACCCTTCTTCACGTTGCCACCGGGGATCGCGTCCTTGACGGTGGCGACGATGACGTCACCGATGCCCGCGTAGCGGCGACCCGAGCCACCGAGAACACGGATGCAAAGGATCTCCTTGGCACCAGTGTTGTCGGCGACGCGAAGTCGCGACTCCTGCTGGATCACGTCTATCTCCTGTTTGTCTGCCGGTTCCCGGCCGGGGCGCCCTCAAGCGGGCGGCCCCGGCCGAGCCTGGCGGAACGAACCTGAAGGAAACCCTTCAGGTGATTACTTGGCCTTCTCGAGGATCTCGACGATGCGCCACCGCTTGCTCGAGGACAGCGGACGCGTCTCCATGATGAGGACGCGGTCGCCGACACCGGCAGCGTTCTGCTCGTCGTGAGCCTTGAGCTTGTTCGTACGGCGGATGACCTTGCCGTACAGCGCGTGCTTGACACGGTCCTCAACGGCGACGACGACGGTCTTGTCCATCTTGTCGCTGACGACCAGACCCTCACGGGTCTTGCGGAAGCCGCGCTCGGTCTTCTCAGTCACGTTCTTCTCGCTCATCAGGCGTTCTCCACCGTCTCGATGCCGAGCTCACGCTCGTGCATCAGGGTGTAGATCCGGGCGATGTCCTTGCGGACGGCCTTGAGCCGGCCGTTGTTCTCGAGCTGTCCGGTCGCCGCCTGGAAGCGGAGCTTGAACAGCTCTTCCTTGGCCTCGCGCAGCTTGGCAACGAGCTCCTCGTTGCCCAGCTCGCGCAGCTCCGACGCCTTGGTACCGGCCGCCATCACGACTCACCTGCCTCGCGCTTGACGATCCGGCACTTCATCGGCAGCTTGTGGGCCGCACGAGTGAGAGCCTCACGCGCAATCTTCTCGTTCGGGTAGGACAGCTCGAACATGACCCGACCCGGGTGCACGTTCGCGATCCACCACTCCGGGGAACCCTTACCGGAACCCATGCGGGTCTCGGCAGGCTTCTTCGTGAGCGGACGGTCCGGGTAGATGTTGATCCAGACCTTGCCGCCACGCTTGATGTGGCGGGTCATGGCGATACGAGCGGACTCGATCTGACGGTTGGTCACGTACGCCGGGGTCAGCGCCTGGATGCCGTACTCGCCGAATGCCACCTCAGTGCCACCCTTGGCCATGCCGCGGCGCTTGGGGTGGTGCTGCTTGCGGTGCTTGACCCTACGGGGGATCAGCATGTCGGTCAGGCCTCCGTTCCGGTGCTCTCGGCCGGAGCGGCGGCAGCGGCGTCGGCCTTGGGGGCCTCGGCAGCGGCAGCCTGCTGCGGCTTGCGGCCACCACGGCCGCCGCGCTCGCCACCGCGGCCACCACGGCCGGCGGGACGGTCGCCAGCGCCGGCACCACGGGCCGGGCGGTTACCCGCGCGGGCCGCAGCGTTCTCGGCGCGAACCTCGGCGATGTTCTTGACGTCGCCCTTGTAGATCCAGACCTTCACGCCGATGCGGCCGAAGGTGGTCTTGGCCTCGAAGAAGCCGTAGTCCACGTTCGCGCGCAGCGTGTGCAGCGGCACACGACCCTCGCGGTAGAACTCGGACCGGGACATCTCGGCGCCGCCGAGACGACCGCCACACTGGATCTTGATGCCCTTGGCGCCGGCCTTCATGGTGCCCTGCATGCTCTTGCGCATGGCACGACGGAAGGAGACGCGGGAGGAGAGCTGCTCGGCAACGGCCTGGGCAACCAGCTGAGCGTCGAGCTCGGGGTTCTTGACCTCGAGGATGTTCAGCTGGACCTGCTTGCCCGTGAGCTTCTCGAGGTCACCGCGGATGCGGTCGGCCTCGGCGCCACGGCGGCCGATGACGATGCCCGGACGAGCGGTGTGGATGTCCACACGCACGCGGTCACGGGTGCGCTCGATCTCAACCTTCGAGATGCCGGCGCGCTCCATGCCGGACGTCATCATCCGACGGATGGCGACGTCTTCCTTGACGTAGTCCTTGTACAGCTTGTCGGCGTACCAGCGCGACTTGAAGTCGGTGGTGATGCCGAGCCGGAACCCGTGCGGGTTTACCTTCTGGCCCATTACCGGGAACCTTCCTTGCTGCTGACGACCACGGTGATGTGGCTGGTCCGCTTGCGGATCCGGTAGGCACGGCCCTGGGCACGCGGACGGAACCGCTTCAGGGTCGGGCCCTCGTCCACGAACGCCTCGCTGATGAACAGCGAAGAAGCGTCCGTGTGGTTGTAGTTGTGTGCGGCGTTGGCAATGGCGCTGTCCAGCACCTTGCCGACCGGCACGCTCGCGGCCTGCGGGGCGAAACGCAGGACCGCCTGAGCCTCCGTGGCGTCCATGCCACGGATGAGGTCCACCACGCGGCGGGCCTTCATGGGCGTGACGCGGATGTACCGCGCCTGGGCCCTGGCTTCCATGGTTGTCCCTTCGGTGTAAGTCATAGTCGTTCCCACCCCGCTTTAGCGGCGCTTCGACTTCCGGTCGTCCTTGACGTGGCCGCGGAAGGTGCGAGTCGGCGAGAACTCGCCGAGCTTGTGGCCGACCATCGACTCGGTGACGAACACCGGGACATGGGTCTTGCCGTTGTGCACCGCGATCGTGTGACCCAGCATGCTGGGGATGATCATCGAGCGACGGGACCAGGTCTTGATGACGTTCTTGGTACCGGCTTCGTTCTGAGCGTCCACCTTCTTCACGAGGTGGCCGTCAACGAAGGGTCCCTTCTTGAGACTGCGCGGCATCTAAACCCGCTCCTAGCGCTTCTTGTTCGTCTTGCGGCGGCGGACGATGTACTTGTTCGAAGCCTTCTTCGGCGAACGAGTACGACCCTCCTTCTGACCCCACGGGGAGACCGGGTGGCGACCACCGGAGGTCTTGCCCTCACCACCACCGTGCGGGTGGTCAACCGGGTTCATCGCGACACCGCGGACGGTCGGGCGGACGCCCTTCCAGCGCATGCGGCCGGCCTTGCCCCAGTTGATGTTCGACTGCTCGGCGTTGCCGACCTCGCCGACGGTGGCACGGCAGCGCGCGTCGACGAGACGGATCTCACCGGACGGCATGCGAAGGTGGGCCATGGTGCCCTCCTTCGCCAGCAGCTGCACGGAGGCACCCGCGGAGCGGGCGAACTTCGCACCGCCGCCGGGACGCAGCTCGATGGCGTGGATGGTCGTACCGACCGGGATGTTGCGGAGCGCCAGGTTGTTGCCGGGCTTGATGTCGGCCGTCGGGCCGTTCTCAATCCGGTCACCCTGCTGCAGACCGCGCGGCGCGATGATGTAGCGCTTCTCGCCGTCGGCGTAGTGCAGCAGCGCGATGCGCGCGGTGCGGTTGGGGTCGTACTCGATGTGCGCGACCTTGGCCGGCACGCCGTCCTTGTCGTGACGACGGAAGTCGATCACGCGGTAGGCGCGCTTGTGGCCACCACCCTGGTGGCGAACGGTCACACGACCGGTGTTGTTACGGCCGCCCTTGCTGTGCAGGGGGCGGACCAGCGACTTCTCCGGCGTGGACCGCGTGATCTCGACAAAGTCGGCGACGCTGGAGCCACGACGGCCCGGGGTCGTCGGCTTGTACTTGCGGATACCCATTTCTCAGTCCTCGTCCGATTCCGGACGACACAGACTCCGTTAGGAGGCCTGGCCGCCGAAGATGTCGATACGGTCGCCCTCAGCGAGGGTCACGATGGCGCGCTTGGTGTCAGCACGCTTGCCGAAACCGGTCTTGGTGCGCTTGCGCTTACCCTGACGGTTGATCGTGTTGACCCCGGTGACCTTGACCGAGAAGACCGCCTCGACGGCCTGCTTGATCTGGGTCTTGTTGGCGTGCGGCGCCACGATGAACGTGTACTTGTTCTCGTCGAGCAGCGCGTAGCTCTTCTCCGAGACGACCGGCTTGATCAGCAGGTCGCGCGGGTCGGTGAAGGTCTTGCTGGTAACGGTCGCCTCGGACATCAGGCGTCGCTCCCTTCGGTCTCATCGGCCTTGGGGCCAGACACGAAGGACTCCAGCGCGGCCTGGGTGAAGACCACGTCGTCGGAGACGATCACGTCGTACGTGTTCAGCTGGCCCGGCTCCAGGATGTGCACCTGGGGCAGGTTGCGGGCGGACAGCCACGCGGCCTCGTCGGCACGCTCGACGACCAGGAGCAGGTTCTTGCGCTCCGTGATCTTGCCGAACAGCGTCTTGGCGGCCTTGGTGGAGACGGCACCCTCGACCACGCCGGTGACGACGTGGATGCGGGAGTGACGCGCACGGTCCGAGAGGGCACCGCGGAGGGCGGCGGCCTTCATCTTCTTCGGGGTCCGCTGCGAGTAGTCACGCGGCACGGGGCCGTGGACGACGCCACCGCCGGCGAACTGCGGAGCGCGGGTCGAACCCTGACGGGCGCGGCCGGTGCCCTTCTGGCGGTAAGGCTTCTTGCCACCACCACGGACTTCGCCACGGGTCTTGGTCTTGTGCGTGCCCTGACGGGCCGCGGCCAGCTGCGCGACGACGACCTGGTGGATCAGCGGAACGCTGGTCTTCGCGTCGAAGATCTCCGCGGGGAGCTCGACGGTACCGGCCTTGTCGCCTGCCGGCGAAAGGATGTCAATGGTGCTCATTAACCTCAAGCCCCCTTGGCCGCGGTACGGACCAGGACGAGGCCGCCGTTCGGACCGGGGACCGCACCCTTGATGAGGAGCAGACCCTTCTCCGCGTCCACCGCGTGGATGGTCAGGTTCTGGGTGGTGACGCGCTCGTTGCCCATACGACCAGCCATGCGCACGCCCTTGAAGACGCGCCCAGGGGTGGCGCAGCCACCGATCGAACCGGGGGAGCGGTGCTTGCGCTGCACACCGTGACCGGCGCCGAGGCCCCGGAAGTTGTGGCGCTTCATGACACCGGCGAAGCCCTTGCCCTTGCTGTTGCCCGTGACGTCAACCTTGACGCCGGACTCGAACACGGCCGCGGTGATCTCCTGGCCGAGCGTGTACTCGCTGGCGTCGGAGGTGCGGAGCTCCACCAGGTGGCGGCGGGGGGTGACGTCGGCCTTGGCGAAGTGGCCCTTGAGGGGCTTGTTCACCTTGCGCGGGTCGATCTCGCCGAAGGCGATCTGGACCGACTCGTAGCCGTCAGTGTCGTTGGTACGGACCTGGGTGACGACGCAGGGACCGGCCTTGACCACGGTGACCGGGACGACACGGTTGTTCTCGTCCCAGACCTGGGTCATGCCGAGCTTCTCGCCCAGGACGCCCTTGATCTGCTTTGCCATCTTCTCGACGCCTCTCAGAGCTTGATCTCGATGTCGACGCCGGCCGGAAGGTCCAGGCGCATCAGCGAGTCAACGGTCTTGGGCGTCGGGTCGAGGATGTCGATCAGGCGCTTGTGCGTGCGCATCTCGAAGTGCTCGCGCGAGTCCTTGTACTTGTGCGGCGACTTGATGACGCAGTACACGTTCTTCTCAGTGGGCAGCGGCACCGGGCCCGCGACCGACGCACCAGTGCGGGTCACCGTCTCGACGATCTTCTTCGCCGAGGAGTCGATGACCTCGTGGTCGTAGGCCTTGAGCCGGATGCGGATCTTCTGTCCCGCCATGGCTACTCCGTAGTCCTGTCTGTTGTGGAAACGCTCTGGCCCTCGGCCGGCTGTGGATCTCTCCACCGCTTCTCTCCGACCCACGCGGTCGGGCGTGTCGCACTCCCTCTCAGAAAATTCCCATACGGAAATTCCCTGGTTCAGGGGGTGCGGTCCCAGGACCGCGTTTCGGGGGAGGAACACCCGCCGAGCGCCTGGCCGGTACCGTGCTGTCGCTTCCCGGAAGATTCCCGTACGTCCGCCCCATTGCTGCCCCGAGAGGCAGATAAAGGCGACGAGTACTGTGGGACTCGCTTCCGGTCCTCCCGGCGGGAGGCGCGCAGCATCGACACTCAGCCGAGCAACTTGAGTAGTCTGCCATACGAGGCACGTACCTGGCCAATCGGGCCGAAGAGAATACCCCGCCCCGGTGAGCGGTCAAACCGCGCCACGCGGCGGGGCTCCCCGGGTCCGGATCAGGACCGCGAGAGGGTCCCGCAGCCCTCCTGCCGCCCGGTGTCCAGGCCGGTGCTGCGGTCGTACGGGTCCACGGGCGTCCCGGAGGGTGCGGGTCCGGTGGGGGCGTCCTCGTCGAAGACGGGGTGCACGAATCCGTCGTGGACGCCGCAGGCACTGTTGGCGACGTCGCGGTCGGTGGTCTCGATCCAGAGCTTGCCGGGGGTCGCCTCCCACTTCCGCGGGTCGGCGACGGAGAACGTCATCTCGCGCCGCACGATGGTGCGCTCGACCTGGTCGGCGCCCGGCTTCGCCTTCACGAACGGGTGGACGAACGTGTAGTCGACCCGCACGCGGGCCTGACCGGGGTCCTTGCCGGGCTCCGTCCACATCCGGCCGCGGACCTTGACCACGTCCCCCGCCGGCTTCACCACGGCCGGATCGGCCCGGGTGAAGAAGGCCAGCGGGTCGTTCTCCTTCGTCGGCGCCGTCAGCGACCGCTCCAGGCGGGCGAGCTGGTCCTCCGGCTTCGGTTCCAACAGGGCCAGCGCCGCAGCCGGGCGCTCGCCGCGCAGGGTCGCCGGGTCCAGGTTGGCCACGACCAGGAACTGCTTGGCGTTGGCCAGGGCGTCGGCGACCTGCTCCTTGGTCATCCCGCCGACGGCCCGGGCCTCCGGGACCTCGATACCGGCCGCACCGTCGGCCCACTGGGCGGCCGGGGAGCCCTTGAACGGCTCCTTGAGCGTCGGCCGGTCCGGGTGCATCGCGGAGGGCGCGGCGGTGGGGCGCGCGGTCTCGGCGGGGAGCGGCCGGCCGGCCCGGTCGTCCTGCGCGGCCTTGCCGGTGATGCGGTCGATGACCAGCTCCGGCCGCAGGGCGACGAGGGCGAGGGCGGCGATCGCGGTGACGGCCAGCGCGGCCTTGAGCCGCCGCCGACCCCTCCCCCGCCCCTCGATCTCCTGCCAGGCCGGGCCGGTCCGCCAGCCCGGCGGCTCGGCGGAGGGGGCCTTGCCCTTCCGCGCCGCCCGGGCCCGCTGCTCGTCCTCGCGGCGCAGGCGGGCGGTCACCTCCCGGGCCCGGGCCGACGGCTCCTTCGGGGCCCCGCCCGCCCCCGCCCCCGCCTCCTCCAGGAAGCGGGCCCACTCCTCGTCGGAGACGGCCGGTCCGTCGCCGTTGCCCCTGTCCATGTCCACCCCTCGCGCACGGCGGCGGGGGTCCCGGGGAACGTGCCCCGGAACCCCCGCCGAACGGTTTCCCCAGATCACCGGGCGACGCGGCCCGTGATGCCCCCGCCCCGGCCGGTCGGCGGCGGTCACGTTCGGTACGACCGCGGTCACGCCGGTTGCGGGGACGTGGCGGATGCTACGTGCCGGCACTGACAGCCGGGCCGCCAGGGGGTGGGTGGGGGGCCGCTACCGCCGCGCCTTGTCCTGCTGCTGCTTCCTCTGCTCCTCGAACTCGGCCTGCCGGTCGCGTTCGACGTCCAGCTTGGAGCGCACCTTCTTGGGGGCCTGCAGCCCGCAGACGGAGGGCCAGTCGTCGGCGAGGATCCCGGCGCACCAGATGAAGTCCTCGATCGGACCGGGCTTCCAGTCGTCCCGCTCGATGTCGTCGCACTCCTTGACGGGCGAGAAGCGCGGGCAGCGGCCGTCCCGGGTCTTGATCGTGTGGGCGCGGTACGCGTCGATGCCCATCGCGTCGACGTCGGACGAGGGCATGTACCGGTTGACCGACCAGGACGCGCCCATCGCCGAGAACACGGCGAGCACGCACACCATGCCGGCCGCGAGCTGGCGGACCACCCGTCGCGGGATGACCCGGCCGGGCTCCGCGCCGGCGTCGGCGCGGGCCGTGCGCACGGTGCGCTCGATCCAGCCGGAGCCCCGCTGCACCAGGGCCATCAGGCCGAACACGGCCAGGATCATCAGGCAGTACATGATGATCCAGGTGGTGCGCGGGTAGAGCTGGACGGCCTTGTCCTCGGCCATGTTCGAGGCGAACCAGAAGCGGGCGAACCAGGCGCCCGCCAGGACGGCGCCCGCGGTGCGGACCATGACGTGGCGCAGCCCCAGGCCGAGGCCGAGGCCGACGCCGCCCAGCAGGAGCAGGGCGAAGCCGCTCTGGCCCGCCAGCTCGCCGGCCACCGGCCAGGTCTGGTAGGTCAGGGCCCCGGAGCGGTCGGAGACCCAGCCGAGGACGTAGCCCGGGTCCGCGTAGACGGACAGGAAGGCGTAGCGGTCTGGGTTCTGCGCGCCCAGCCGGACCATCTGGTAGAGCAGCGGGGAGCTGACGACCACGGTCGTGAGCAGGGTGGTGACGACGAACAGGCCGGCCCGCTTGCGGACCGCCGCGCCCTTGTACCAGGGGAACAGGAACAGGGCGAGCACGGCCGCGCCGGGAGCGGCCCAGATGTACCAGCCGGAATACCACAGGAACAGCCCGCCGAAGATCACGCCGGCGGCGGCGCCGCGCAGCAGCAGCTGCCGCAGGGCGAGCCGGCCGGCCCGGCGCATGTGGCGCAGCCAGTACCCGAGCAGCGGCAGCAGCACGATCATCACGACGTGGCTGTACGGCCGGATGGGGTCGAGGAAGACGACGGCGGCGGGGACGGCTATCAGCATCGCCCAGAACGGCCGCAGCAGCAGCCGCCAGGAGCAGTACGCCATCGGGCCGGCCACGGCGGTGAAGAAGATCTGCAGGTCGTGCAGGGCGAAGCCGGTCTCGCCGCGGCCGTTGTAGCGGATCTCCGCCCAGAGGGCGATCAGGGCCGGGAAGGCGGGCGGGTAGATGCCCGACATGCCCTCGTGGTGCAGGAACGAGTTGGCCATGTCGATCAGGACGCCCGGGTCGCCCTCCTGCCCGCCGAGCGCGTGCGGCGTACCGCGCAGGGCGACGACGACACCGCCGGCGATGACGCCGGTGGCCAGGCCCGCCAGGGCCGCGCAGACCAGGCGCTTGACGATGCCGTGGCGGCGGGCCGCCCCCCGGTAGGCCGTGTACAGCAGCAGCGCGAGCAGCGGGAGACCGATGAGGGCCGCGTACTTCTGGAGCGCCGCGAGACCGCTGACCTGACCGAGGCGGACCATGGGGTTGACGCTTATGTGACGGCTGAGCAGCATGAAGCCCAGGGCCGTCACCAGGCTGACGGCGACCTCGGCGGAGAAGTGCGCCCAACGCCGCGACATCCATCCGCGCCGGCGCACCGCGCCGGACGCGACCGCCCCGCCGGCCGTGGTCCCGGTGCCGGGGGCGGCAACGGGGTGGTCGTGCACCGTACCGGGCTCACCGACCACCTCGGGGGCCAGGTGTGTCATGTCCATCCAAATCGGTCGCGGGCGGCACCGCGGCGGCAGGACCCCGCAGCGGCGGTCTGTCGTGTGCGCCGGGTCAGTCGGCTCGCCGACCGGAGGTGAAGGCGTGCCGGGCGAGCGTGCGCAGCCCCTCGCGGTTCCCGCGGCGCAGGGCGCCGGGCAGCATCGTGATCGCGTGGAAGCGGGAGGCGCTGTGGAACCGGGCCGCCTTGGCGGCCTTGGGCCAGCCCCGGGCGTCCATGCGCGCGGCCACCGCGTCGAAGTACCGCTCGGCCTCGGTGAAGCGGGTACCGGAGAACGCCTGGACGGAGGACTCGCTGACCGCGTGGCGGCGGTAGCTGAAGACGGTCTCCGTCTCGTCGATCACCATCTGCTCGCCGGCTTCGAGCAGGTCGACCACCAGCGCCAGGTCCTGGATCACCGAGTACTCGTCCCGGAAGTTGACCTTGCGCAGGGCGTCGCCGCGCCAGCAGATCGACGGGAAGTACAGCCAGTTTCCGCGCAGCACGCTGGTGGCCAGCTCCTCGCCGCCCATCACCCGCCGGCCGTCGACCTGCGGGGCGTACAGCCGCCGCTTGGTCTGGTCGGCGAGCCCGTACGACACCTTGCCCTCGCCGTCGATCACCTCGACGCCGGGCTGGACCATGCCGACGCCCGGGTTGGCCTCGATGATCCCGCGGACGGTCTCCAGGTAGTGGGGGTGCAGCAGGTCGTCGCAGCCCATGATGACGACGTGGTCCGCCTCGGAGAGGTAGACGCACTTCTGGAAGTTCTTGGTGATGCCGAGGTTCTGCTCGTTGCGCAGGTACGTCACCCGCGGGTCGCGGAGCGACTCGAACCAGCCCGGGACCTCCGGCTCCTTGCCGTCGTCGATCACGACGAGGCGGAAGTTCGGGTCCGTCTGGGCCAGGACGCTGCGGACGGCGTCCTGCATCAGCTGCACGTCCCCGTAGTAGGGGAGCATGAAGTCGAAGGTCACCACGGGTGTCAGGCCTTCACGGTCTCGGGGTCCGCTGCGGACTTGGCCTTGGACTTGGCCTCGGGCACGGCCTCCGCCTCGGTCTCGGGCGCGGCGCCGTCGGTGCTGCCGAGGCGCTGCTCGTTGTGCCGGGCGCCCTCGCTCAGGGCCACCGTCCGGGCGAGGTCGGTGATCTTCTTCTCCAGCGAGCGGAAGCGCAGGAAGGTGTTGAGCGTCAGGAAGCCCATCGCCAGCACCATCACGTACAGCACCAGGTCGGTGCCGCGGCCCACGCCGAGCGCGTGCGCGACCCAGGTGACGTCGCCCGGGCGGAGCACCGCGTAGACGTTGACCACGACGAACAGCGAGAACGCGATGCGCTTCCACGCACGGTTCTTCGCCTGGCCCCAGGTGCGTATGAACATCAGGGCCATCGACAGCGAGCCGGCGATGAGCAGCAGCTGAATCCAGAAGTACTTCATCAGCGGCCACGCTCCCGCATAGTGATGTCGAAGACGATGTTGACGCCGTTGATCAGGGACTGGCCCTTGGCGCGCGAGTAGTCGGTGTAGAGGATGTCCACGGGGACCTCGGCGACCCGCAGGTCGGACCCGGCCAGGAAGCCGACGATCTCGGACGCGTGGGCCATGCCGTTCATGGTGATGTCGAGCTGCTCGGCCGCCTTGCGGCTGAGCACGCGCAGCCCGTTGTGCGCGTCGGTGAGCTTGAGCTTGCGGGCGGTGGGGCTGACCGCGGCGGCCGTGCGGAGCACGACCCGCTTGATCCACGGCACCTGGCCGTTCTGCTCGATGAAGCGGGAGCCGAGCACCACGTCCGCCTCGTCGGCGCGCAGGACGGCGACCATCTTCTCGACGTCCGCGGTCTGGTGCTGGCCGTCCGCGTCGAAGGTCGCGAAGTACGTGGCGCCGGGCTGGGCGAGGGCGTACTTCAGGCCGGTCTGCAGGGCGGCGCCCTGGCCGAGGTTGACCGGGTGGCGCACCAGGTGGGCGCCGGTGGTCGCGATGTGCTCGGCGGAGTCGTCGGTGCTGCCGTCGTCGACGACGACGATGTTCGGGAACGTGGTACGCGCTCCCTCGACGACGTCGGCGATCACCTGGCCTTCGTTGTAGGCCGGTATGACCAGCCAGACATCGTCGTATTGGGACACGGTAGCTCCAGCGGAAAGTGGCACGTGCTCGTGCTCGGTGATCGGTGATACATCGGAGGCCGGCAACAAGGTCACTCCCTGACCGCCCCGGCGACCGGCGCCCTCTCGGCGCCCAGCCCCCCGGTCCCTTCGGTCGCGCCCGGGGCGACCCCGGGGAACCTCAGCCTCAGCACCGCCAGCATACCGAGCACGGTGGCGAGGGAGCCGAGAGTGTAGGCGAGGATGACGCGCAGGGCCACCTCCCCCGGCGCGAAAGTGACTCCGGCCAGGGCTGCGGTGCCGACGGCCCAGCACACCAGCTGCAGGTTGTGCCGCTTGAATACCATCAGCGCCTGACCCAGCACCATCGCGAACATGTACGCCACGGTGCCGACGGACAACAGGAGGAAGTCGAGGCTCCCCAGGACCGGTTCGGCCCCGAACAGCACGTCGATGAGCCAGGGGCCGAGCGCGGTGGCGGGCACCCCGCCGAGCACCCCGAGCAGCCCGACGACCACGGCGATCCGGCGCAGCATCGCCGAGAACGCGGCCCGGTCGCCGGCCGTGTACGCGGCCGTCAGCCCGCCCAGCAGCGAGGCCTGCAGCGAACCGAAGACGAACAGCGGCACCCGGGCCAGGACGAGCGCGCTCAGCAGCGCTGCGATCAGCGCGCTGTCGCCGGGGGCGAGCAGTTTGGTGCTCATCACCGCGGCGTTGACGACGACCTGGGACAGCAGCGTCGAGCAGATCAACAGGCCCAGCCCGCCGGTCAGCTCCCGCCAGGCGATGCGCTCGCCGGGCCCCACCGCGCGCAGCAGCGCCGGCAGCGTGGCCAGCACGGCGACGACCGGGGCGACGGCCAGCACCAGGCTGAAGGCGAGCGCGGAATCGAGCCCGGCCAGGGCGCAGCCGAAGGCCAGGACGATCCGCAACCCGCCGTCCAGGGCGAGTTGCAGCCCGTACGCCCCGAACCGGCCGAGGCCGGCCAGCACTCCGCGGGTCAGGTAGCAGACGGCCATGCCCGTGAAGGCCCCGCCGAGCGCGGCGACCAGGCTGCGGTCGCCGTGGAAGAGGAGGTCCGCGATCGGGCCCGCGCCGAGGCCGAGGGCGAGCAGGGTCGCGCCGAGCATCGCGGAGGTCATCAGGGTGGCCCGGCGCAGCACGGGGGCGGCGCCCTGCCCGAGGACCGCCCGGGCGGCGACGAGCCGGGTGAGTTCCTGTTCGACGGGGAAGAACACGCCGATGCCGACCGACATGACGATCGTCCACAGGACGGAGACGTTCGCCATGTTCTCGGTGGACAGGCTGTGCCCGGCCACGCCCAGGTGGACGTACGAGGCCGCACCCAGCACGACAGTGCCGCCGGCCACCGCGACGGTGCCCGGCGGCAGCGCCGCGGTGAGCCTGCTCAGCAGGGACTTCATCCCGTGCTTCCGTTCCGGGCCGACGCGGCGTCGGCCAGCGCGGTGAACACCGGCGTCGCCAGGGCCTCGGCCAGCTGCTCGCGCCAGTCGGCGAGCGGGGCCAGGCCCGCTCCGGCCCACCGGTCGTGCCCGAGCACGCTGAAGGCGGGGCGCACGGCGGGGCGGACGAACGCGGCGGAGGTGGTCGGCCGGATCCGCTCCGAATCGAGCCCGCTCAGCCGGTAGCTCTCGCGGGCCAGCCCGAACCAGGTGGTGCGGCCGCTCGCGGTGCCGTGGTAGACGCCGCCCGGGGCGCGGCCGGCCAGCGCGGCCAGGCCGAGCTCGACCAGCCGGCGCGCGAGCGCGTACGACCAGGTGGGTTGCCCGTGCTGGTCGTCGACCACGTCGAGGGTGTCGCGCTGGGCGGCCAGCTTCAGCATGGTGGCGACGAAGTTGGGCCCGTGCTCGCCGTACAGCCACGCGGTGCGGACCACGTAGCCGTCCTGCGGCAGCAGTTCGGCGACGGCCTGCTCGCCGACCAGCTTGCTGCGGCCGTACGCGTTGACCGGGCCGGTGGGCGCGTCCTCGCGGTACGGCTCGGAGGCGTCCCCCGGCAGCACGTAGTCGGTGGAGACGTGCAGCAGGCGCGCGCCCGCGTCGGCGCACGCCGCGGCGAGGACGCGCACACCGGCGCCGTTGACGGCGGTGGCGGCTTCCTCGGCGGTCTCCGCGCCGTCCACGTCGGTCCAGGCGGCGCAGTTGACGACCACGGCGGCACCCTCGACGGCGGCGCGGACGGCCGCGGCGTCGGTGATGTCGAGGTCGGCGCGGCGCAGGCCGGAGGCCTCGATCCCGGCGTCCTTCAGGACGGCCAGGACGTCCTGGCCGAGCATGCCCGCGGCGCCGGTGACGAGCCAGCGTCCGGCGGCTGCGGGGGTGGTGGAGGAGGCGGGGGCGGGGGCGGCGTCGGCGTTCGTGTCGGCGGCGGTCACTTCTGCAGCGCTGCCTTGTCCTTCAGCGACTCCCACCAGGCGCGGTTCTCGCGGTACCAGGCGATGGTCTGCGCGATGCCGTCCTCGAAGCGGACCTGCGGGGTGTAGCCCAGCTCCGCGTTGATCTTGCTGATGTCGATGGAGTAGCGCAGGTCGTGGCCCTTGCGGTCCTCGACGTGCTCGACCATGTCCCAGCCCAGGCCCGCGGCCTCCAGCAGGACACCGGTCAGCTCCTTGTTGGTGAGCTCGGTGCCGCCGCCGATGTTGTAGACCTCGCCGCCGCGGCCCTTGCGCATGGCCAGGTCGATGCCGCGGCAGTGGTCGGAGACGTGCAGCCAGTCGCGGACGTTGCCGCCGTTGCCGTACAGCGGGACCTTCTTGCCGTCCATCAGGTTGGTGACGAACAGCGGGATGACCTTCTCCGGGAACTGGTAGTGCCCGTAGTTGTTGGAGCAGCGGGTCACCACGACGTCCATGCCGTGGGTCCGCGCGTACGCCAGGGCCAGCAGGTCGGAGGAGGCCTTCGAGGCGGAGTACGGGGAGTTGGGCACCAGCGGCCACTCCTCGGTCCAGGAGCCCTCGTTGATCGAGCCGTACACCTCGTCGGTGGAGATGTGGACGAAGCGGCCCACGCCGTGCTTGCGGGCGGCGTCCAACAGGACCTGCGTACCGACGACGTTCGTCATGACGAACGGGCCGGCGCCCGCGATGGAGCGGTCCACGTGCGACTCGGCGGCGAAGTGCACCACGACGTCGTGGCCGGGCATGACCGCGTCGACGGCCTCGGCGTCACAGATGTCGCCCTTGACGAACTTGTAACCCGAGTGGTCGCGGACCGGGGCGAGGTTGGCTTCCACACCGGAGTAGGTGAGCTTGTCGAAGACCGTGATCTGGGCCGATGCGTCCGCGGCGAGCTGCTGCCGGACGAATTCTGAACCGATGAAGCCGGCGCCGCCGGTCACAAGGATGCGCATAGTACGGAGAGTCTAGTCGCTTGTACTACTGCCCCCGCGGCCCGGACCGCTTCGTTCCGGTTGCTCTCGCATAGTGTGGTGCCATGCGTGGAATTCTCTTGGCCGGCGGCACCGGATCCCGACTCTGGCCGCTGACCCGGGCAGTCTCGAAGCAGCTGCTCCCCGTCTTCGACAAGCCGATGATCTACTACCCGCTCTCCACCCTGGTCATGGCCGGAATCAGCGAGATTCTGATCATCACCACGCCGGAGGACCGTCCCCAGTTCGAGCGCCTGCTCGGCGACGGATCCCAGTTCGGCCTGCGGCTGGAGTACGCGGTCCAGGAGCGCCCCGAGGGCATCGCCCAGGCGTTCGTGCTGGGCGCCGACTTCATCGGCGACGAGTCCGTGGCCCTGATCCTGGGCGACAACATCTTCCACGGCAGCGGCCTCGGCACGCGCCTGGCCGAGCACACCGACGCCAAGGGCGGCCGGGTCTTCGCGTACCCGGTGGCCGACCCGACGGCGTACGGCGTCGTCGAGTTCGACGACAAGGGCCAGGCCATCTCCATCGAGGAGAAGCCGGCCAGGCCGAAGTCCCGCTACGCGGTGCCCGGCCTGTACTTCTACGACAACCGCGTCGTCGAGATAGCCCGCGGTCTCCGGCCCAGCGCCCGTGGCGAGCTGGAGATCACCGCCGTCAACGACGCGTACCTCCAGGCCGGCGAGCTGAACGTCACCATCCTCGACCGCGGCACCGCCTGGCTGGACACCGGCACCTTCGTCTCGATGGTCCAGGCCTCCGAGTTCGTCCGCGTCATCGAGGAGCGCCAGGGCTTCAAGATCGGCTGCATCGAGGAGGCGGCCTGGCGGGCCGGCCTGATCGACGACGCGCAGCTGCGCGAGCTGGCCCAGCCGCTGCTGAAGAGCGGCTACGGCCAGTACCTGCTCGCCCTGCTCGACGAGGAGGCCGGCCGGTGAAGTTCCGCGAACTCCCCCTCGAGGGCGTCTTCGAGATCACCCCGCAGCTGCACGGCGACCCGCGCGGCCTGTTCACCGAGTGGTACCGCTTCGACAAGCTCTCCGAGGTCGTCGGGCACCCGCTGAAGCTGGCGCAGGCCAACCTGTCGGTGTCCTCCCGCGGCGTGGTCCGCGGCATCCACTTCGCCGACGTGCCGCCCGGCCAGGCCAAGTACGTGACCTGCGTGCGCGGCGCCGTGCTCGACGTCATCGTGGACCTGCGGGTCGGCTCCCCGACCTTCGGCCGCTGGGAGGGCGTCCGCCTCGACGACGTGGACCGCCGCGCGGTCTACATCCCCGAGGGCATGGGCCACGGCTTCTGCGCGCTGACGGACGACGCCACGCTTTCGTACCTCTGCTCGGAGACGTACAACCCGACCGGCGAGCACTCGGTTCACCCGCTCGACCCGGATCTGGGCATCGAGTGGCCGGCGGAGGTCCCGCTGCTGTCCGCGCGCGACGAGGCCGCCCCGTCGCTCGCGCAGGCCGTCGAGACGGGGCTGCTGCCCGACTACGCCGCCTGCAAGGAGTTCACGGAGTCCCTGCGCGTGAACTGACGCGGGGCACCGGGAGGGCACAGGAGAACGCACGAGGGCACACGAGGGCCGCACCCCGCGACGGGGGGTGCGGCCCTTCCCCGTACCCGCGGACCGCACGGGCGCCCCGGCACCGGCACCGGCACCGGCACCGGCACCGGCACCGGCACCGGAAACGACCGAGGGCCCCTCCCCCGCCGCCGAAGCGGTGGGGAAGGGGCCCTCGTGCCAGACACGGAGCCCGCTCGCGCGGACTACCAGGTCAGAGCGTGAAGGACTTACTTCACGATCTTGGTGACCTGGCCGGCGCCCACGGTGCGACCACCCTCACGGATGGCGAACTTCAGGCCCTCCTCCATGGCGACCGGCTGGATCAGCTGGACGGACATCTCGGTGTTGTCGCCCGGCATGACCATCTCGGTGCCCTGCGGCAGGGTCACAACGCCCGTCACGTCCGTGGTACGGAAGTAGAACTGCGGACGGTAGTTGTTGAAGAACGGCGTGTGGCGGCCACCCTCGTCCTTGGACAGGATGTAGGCCTGGGCCTCGAACTCGGTGTGCGGGGTGACCGAACCCGGCTTGATGATGACCTGGCCGCGCTCGACGTCCTCGCGCTTGATGCCGCGGAGCAGCAGACCGACGTTCTCACCGGCCTGGCCCTCGTCGAGCAGCTTGCGGAACATCTCGATGCCGGTGACCGTGGTGGTGGTCTTCTCGTTCTTGATGCCGATGATGTCGACGGTCTCGTTGACCTTCAGGACACCACGCTCGATACGACCGGTGACGACGGTGCCACGACCGGTGATCGTGAAGACGTCCTCGACGGGCATCAGGAACGGCTTCTCGGTGTCACGCGGCGGGGTCGGGATCGACTCGTCCACGGCAGCCATCAGGCCGAGGAGCTTGTCGCCCCACTCCTTGTCGCCCTCGAGCGCCTTCAGCGCCGAGACGCGGACGACCGGCAGGTCGTCGCCCGGGAACTCGTACTCGGAGAGGAGCTCGCGCACCTCGAGCTCGACGAGCTCCAGGATCTCCTCGTCGTCCACCATGTCGGCCTTGTTCAGGGCGACGACGATGTACGGAACGCCGACCTGGCGGGCCAGGAGCACGTGCTCCTTGGTCTGCGGCATCGGGCCGTCGGTGGCGGCGACCACGAGGATGGCGCCGTCCATCTGCGCGGCACCGGTGATCATGTTCTTGATGTAGTCCGCGTGACCCGGGCAGTCGACGTGGGCGTAGTGACGCGCCTCGGTCTGGTACTCGACGTGCGCGATGGAGATGGTGATACCGCGCTGGCGCTCCTCAGGAGCCTTGTCGATCTGGTCGAAGGCCGAGGCCTCGTTCAGGTCCGGGTACGCGTCGTGCAGCACCTTGGTAATGGCGGCCGTGAGGGTCGTCTTACCGTGGTCAATGTGACCGATGGTGCCGATGTTGACGTGCGGCTTAGTCCGCTCGAACTTCGCCTTCGCCACGGGGGTCCTCCTGGAGAGTGGTTCTGTACGCCTTACTCATCGGCGCCAGGTGATCTTTGCTGGAAAGCCGGTCCCCGGGGCAACAGGTTTTTTGAATTGCTCCTGTTGCCCCAGAGGTTCCGGTGACAAGCCTAAAGCGTGTGCTCGGGAGAGTTACTCGCCCTTGGCCTTCGCGATGATCTCCTCGGCGACGTTCCGCGGAACCTCGGCGTAGGAGTCGAACTGCATCGAGTAGCTGGCGCGACCCGAGGTCTTGCTGCGGAGGTCGCCGACGTAGCCGAACATCTCCGACAGGGGCACGAGGCCCTTGACGATCTTGGCTCCGTGACGGTCCTCCATGGCCTGGATCTGGCCACGGCGGGAGTTGATGTCACCGATCACATCGCCCATGGACTCCTCGGGCGTGGTGACCTCAACGGCCATCATCGGCTCGAGCAGAACGGGCGAAGCCTTGCGCGCGGCCTCCTTGAAGGCCTGCGAACCGGCGATCTTGAAGGCGAGCTCGGAGGAGTCGACCTCGTGGTAGCCACCGTCGAGAAGCGTGACGCGGACGCCCGTCATCTCGTAGCCGGCCAGGATGCCGAACTGCATGGCCTCCTGCGCACCGGCGTCCACCGAAGGGATGTACTCCTTCGGCACACGGCCACCGGTGACCTTGTTCACGAACTCGTACGCCGGACCATCGGCGTCCGTGATCGGCTCGATCGCGATCTGCACCTTGGCGAACTGACCGGTACCACCGGTCTGCTTCTTGTGGGTGTAGTCGTGACGCTCGACGGCCTTGCGGATCGTCTCGCGGTACGCGACCTGCGGCTTGCCGACGTTGGCCTCGACCTTGAACTCGCGCTTCATACGGTCGACCAGCACCTCGAGGTGCAGCTCGCCCATACCGCCGAGGATGGTCTGGCCCGTCTCCTCGTCCGAGTGAACGTGGAAGGAGGGGTCCTCCTCCGCGAGACGCTGGATGGCGACACCCAGCTTCTCCTGGTCACCCTTGGACTTGGGCTCGATGGCGACCTGGATGACCGGAGCCGGGAAGTCCATGGACTCCAGGATCACGGGCTGCTTGTCGTCGCACAGCGTCTCACCGGTGGTGGTCTGCTTCAGGCCCATGACGGCGACGATGTCGCCGGCGCCCACCGAGTCGATCTCCTCACGCTTGTTCGCGTGCATGCGGTAGATCTTGCCGATGCGCTCCTTCTTGCCCTTGACGGAGTTCTGCACCGCAGTGCCGGCCTCCAGGCGGCCCGAGTAAACCCGGACGAAGGTGAGCTTGCCGAGGTGCGGGTCGCTCATGATCTTGAACGCGAGCGCGGCGAGGGGCTCCTCGTCCGACGGCTTGCGCTTGACGACCACCTCGGCGTCACGGACGTCGTGGCCCTCGATGGCCTCGATGTCCAGCGGCGACGGCAGGTAGCGCACGACGGCGTCGAGCAGGGGCTGAACACCCTTGTTCTTGAACGCCGTACCGCAGAAGACCGCGGTGATCGTGGGCTCGCCCTTGCCCTTGCCGGAGCCGAGGATGATGCGACGCACGGCGGCGTGCAGCTGCTCTTCGGTGGGCTCGGTGCCCTCCAGGAACAGCTCCATCATCTCTTCGTCGTTCTCGGCGACCTGCTCCACCAGCTTGGCGCGCCATTCCTCGGCCGCCTCGGTGTGCGTGGCCGGGATGTCGACGACGTCGTACATCTCGCCCTTGGTCGCCTCGGCGGACCACACGAGCGCCTTCATGCGGACGAGGTCGACCACGCCCTGGAAGTCGGCCTCGGCACCGATGGGGAGCTGCATGACGATCGGAACCGCGCCCAGGCGGTCCGAGATCATGTCGACGCAGCGGTGGAACTCGGCGCCGGTGCGGTCGAGCTTGTTGACGAAGCAGATGCGCGGAACGCCGTAGCGGTCCGCCTGACGCCAGACGGTCTCGGACTGCGGCTCCACACCGGCGACACCGTCGAACACGGTGACGGCACCGTCGAGGACGCGGAGCGAACGCTCCACCTCGACCGTGAAGTCCACGTGACCCGGGGTGTCGATGATGTTGATGGTGTGGTCGACGTTCTCGAGCGGCCAGTGGCAGGTCGTCGCGGCAGACGTGATCGTGATGCCGCGCTCCTGCTCCTGCTCCATCCAGTCCATCGTGGCAGCGCCGTCGTGGACCTCACCGATCTTGTAAGAGACACCGGTGTAGAACAGGATGCGCTCGGTGGTGGTCGTCTTGCCCGCGTCGATGTGGGCCATGATGCCGATGTTGCGCACCTTGGCCAGGTCAAGCGAAGTGGTAGCCATAAGGCTTCAGTCTTCTCTCGGTCTCGATGTGGGTTGCGACTACCAGCGGTAGTGCGCGAAGGCCTTGTTGGACTCGGCCATCTTGTGCGTGTCCTCACGCTTCTTCACGGCCGCACCAAGGCCGTTCGAGGCGTCGAGGAGCTCGTTCATGAGGCGCTCGGTCATGGTCTTCTCGCGGCGGGCGCGGGAGTAACCCACGAGCCAGCGCAGCGCCAGGGTCGACTGGCGACCCGGCTTGACCTCGACCGGAACCTGGTAGGTCGCACCACCGACGCGGCGGGACTTGACCTCGAGCGACGGCTTGACGTTCTCCAGCGCGCGCTTCAGCGTGATGACCGGGTCGTTGCCCGTCTTCTCGCGGAGGCCTTCCATGGCGCCGTAGACGATGCGCTCGGCGGTGGAGCGCTTGCCGTTCAGCAGGATCTTGTTGATCAGCGAGGTGACAAGAGGAGACTGGTAGACCGGGTCGATGATGACCGGGCGCTTCGGGGCGGGGCCCTTACGAGGCATTCTTACTTCTCCTTCTTGGCGCCGTAGCGGCTGCGGGCCTGCTTGCGGTTCTTGACAGCCTGGGTGTCAAGCGCACCGCGGATGATCTTGTAACGAACACCCGGCAGGTCCTTCACACGGCCACCACGCACGAGCACGATCGAGTGCTCCTGCAGGTTGTGTCCCTCACCCGGAATGTAAGCGGTGACCTCGATGCCGGAGGTCAGACGCACACGCGCGACCTTACGGAGCGCCGAGTTCGGCTTCTTCGGGGTGGTCGTGAACACACGCGTGCAGACGCCACGGCGCTGGGGCGAAGCCTCGAGCGCGGGCGTCTTCGTCTTCTCGACCTTGTCCTGCCGGCCCTTCCGGACCAGCTGCTGGATCGTAGGCACTACTTCTCCGGTTTCTGTGTGCCGTGTAGTAAAGCTAACCTGGAACTTCTGCCGACCCACGCGGTCGGGTGTGTCGGATCCGGTGAACCCCTGCGCAAGCGCAGGAAGACGCGTGGATCTCGGTGGCCGGTGCGACTCGCGTGCGGTTGATGGACACGCACGGGAGCCCAGGCACACCCCAGGCACAAGGTCTGAGCGTACCCACCGCATCCACTCCGGTCAAAACAAAGGCCCTCCCGCGACCCCCGCGACATCCCCGCCGGTCATACGGCACTTGGGCACCGGGCGCTCGACATGCACCCACCCCGCGGATGTGGTATGGGCCTCTCACCGCCCGCGGACCGCGGCGACCGGCCCACTTCCGCGCGACCACTAAAATGCGTCAGCGATTCAGCCCGAAACGGCACCACGATCAGGGAGCGGGACATTGCGGACGGTCACCCCGGAGCCGACGGCCGCGGACAGCCCGGTCCTCACCGGCCCCGACACCCGCCTGCGCCGCCTCACGCTCCGACCCGAGCGCCTGTACGGGCCGCTGCTCGCCTTCGTCGTCACCGCCGGCGCGTTCTGCGCATCCTGGGCGCTCCGCGGCACCTTCCCCTTCGGGAACACCGGCCGCGCCCTCAACGACCAGGCCAACCAGTACGTGCCCTTCCACCGGGCGCTGTGGGACCTCGTCCACGGGCAGGCCGCGGGCGACGTGCTGTTCAGCTGGCGCGGCGGCTTCGGACAGCAGTTCCTGTCCGACTACTACACGTACCTCGGCAATCCGTTCTCCTGGCTGGCCGTCCTCGTCCCGCGGGCCCACGTCGACCTCGCCGTCTTCCTGGTCACCCCGGTCACGATGGGCACCGCCGCCGCCGTGATGGCCGTCTACCTCGGCAGGCTGCACCCCGGGCCGTGGTGGCAGCGCGGGGTCCTCGGCGCCTGCTACGGGCTGTGCGGCTGGGCGCTCAGCGACGCCTCGTACATCCCGATGTGGCTGTGGGGCCTGGTGGCCCTCCCGCTGCTGGGCATCGCCGTCGAGTGGTGCCTGCAGGAGCGCCGCTGGACGGGCGCCGCCCTGATCGTCGCGCTCGCCTGGTTCGGCAACTTCTACACCGCGATGATGGCCACGATGGCCGCCTGCGTGCTGCTCGCGGTCCGGATGGCCACGCTGGACCTCACCGGCCGGCAGCGGCTGCGGGCCCTGTGGCGGGCCTCGACCTCCGCCGCGACGGGCATCCTGCTCACCCTGCCGCTGCTCCTGCCGTCCTTCCTGTCCAGCGGCGCCGCGCAGCCGACGCAGGCCGCGGCCTTCGACCCGGTGCGGATCGAGGTCTTCCTGTCCGGGATGCTGCCGGCCACCCACCTGTGGGGCGGCCGGCCCCGGCTGTACGTGGCCTCGCTCGGCCTGATCCTGGCCGGGTCGTTCCTGTTCAACGCGGCCATCGCCCGCAGGACCCGCCTGGTGTGGGCGGCGGCGACGCTGCTGGTCCTCGCCTCCTTCCAGTTCCCGCCCACCCAGTACCTGTGGCACGGGCTCGCCGTGCCGAACGGCAACCCGTACCGCGAGACCTTCGTCTTCAGCGGGCTCGTCGTGGTCCTGGCCTGGCTGTCCCTGGCCCACCGGCCGCGGCTCCCGCACCTCGCGTCGGCGGCGGGCCTGCTGGTCGCCGCCACCTTCCTGCTCCGGCACACCGACGACTTCGGCGGCTGGACCTGGCGGGCGGTCCTCGGCGGCGGCACGGTCTCGCTCCTGGCCCTGGTCCTGCTGGCGCAGGGCGAACGGCGCCGCTTCCTGGTCCCCGCCGCCGCCGTGCTCATGGCCGGCGTCGTCTTCGCCGAGTCCACCGCGGCCGCCGCCAGCGCCGACGCCCGCCGCGCCCGGGAGCGCTGGGCCAAGCCGGTCGCCACGTCGAACCGCTCGATCGGCGCGCACCACGACGCCGTGCGCGAGGTGGACGGCTGGCCCCGGTACCGGACCGATTCGGGCGCGCCGCAGACCTCGTACAACGACGCCCTGGCGCTCGGGGCGGAGGGCCCGCAGTACTACAGCAGCTACCTGCCGGAGGCCACGTACCGGGCGCTGGAGCCCCTCGGCTACGGCTTCAAGAACGACGGCCGGACCTTCTTCGGCGCCGACAACCCCGTCCTCGACGCGATCTTCGCCATCGGCGCCCGGGTCGGTCCCGGCCCGGCCGAGGGCACCTGGACCGCCACCCGCTTCCCTGCTCCCCCGCTCGTCACGGTCCGCAGCGCCCCGTTCACCTCCCCCAACCCGGCCGGCAGCGTCTACGCCCGGCAGGAGAACGTCCTCGGCGCGCCCGTCTACCAGGTCCCGCCGACGGTCCGCGGCGGCACGGCCACGGAACAGACGTACGCCGCCCGCTGCGCCCCCGGCTCGGAGGCCTACTGGTTCTCCCCCGACCTCTACGGCACCCTCACCGCAGGCGGCACCCAGCGGCCCCTGGAGGACCAGATGACGGGCGTCGTGAAGCTGGGCCCGGTCCCGGCGGACGGCACGGTGGCGGTGACGGTGCGGACCCGGACCGAGAACGCGACCGCCGGGGACCACCCGATCGGCTGTCTGGACCGCGCCAAGCTGGACGACACCGTCCGCAACCTCACCCGGACGGGTGCCACCGACGTCGCCACCGGCGGCCACGACGTCCGCGCCGTCCTCCCGGCGGGCAGCACCGGCACCGCCGTCTTCGCCATGACCGCGGTCCCCGGCTGGCAGTGCACCGCCGACGCGAAGCCGGTGACCCCGGCCTCCTTCCACGGCCTGCTCGCCCTCCCCGTCTCCCCCGGCACGACGAAGCTCGCCTGCACCTTCACCCCGAAGGGCCTCGCCCCGGGCCTGGCCGGCGCCGCCGCAGCCCTCCTGACCCTGACGGCAGCAACCCTGGCAGGCCTCCGCCGCCGACGCCGCGCCTGAGGCCGCGGGGCCGCGGCCCCGCGGGCCAGGTCGGTCCCGGGCCCCGGCCCCGGCCCGCGCCCGGTACGACGCCCCGCACCCCGCACAACGAGGAAGCCCCCCGCCACTCCTTCCGGAGCAGCGGGGGGCTTCTTCCTGGTGACCCTTAGCCGTTGTACGGGCCGTAGTCGTAGTCCTCCAGCGGGACGGCCTGGCCGGAGCCGGTGCCGAAGGGCGAGTAGTCGATGTCGTCGTAGCCGACGGCCGAGTACATCGCGGCCTTCGCCTCCTCGGTGGGCTCGACCCGGATGTTGCGGTAGCGGGCGAGGCCCGTACCGGCCGGGATGAGCTTACCGATGATGACGTTCTCCTTGAGGCCGATGAGGCTGTCGGACTTGGCGTTGATCGCCGCGTCCGTCAGGACTCGGGTCGTCTCCTGGAAGGAGGCGGCCGACAGCCAGGACTCCGTCGCCAGCGAGGCCTTGGTGATACCCATCAGCTGCGGACGGCCGGAGGCGGGGTGACCGCCCTCGGTGACCACACGACGGTTCTCGGTCTCGAAGCGCGAACGCTCGACGAGCTCGCCCGGGAGCAGCTCGGCGTCGCCCGACTCGATGATCGTCACGCGGCGGAGCATCTGCCGGATGATGATCTCGATGTGCTTGTCGTGGATCGACACGCCCTGCGAGTTGTAGACCTTCTGGACCTCGCCGACCAGGTGGACCTGGACGGCACGCTGGCCGAGGATGCGCAGCACGTCGTGCGGGTTGGTGGCACCCGCGGTGAGCTTCTGGCCCACCTCGACGTGGTCGCCCTCGTGGACGATGACCTTGGCGCGCTTCGAGATCGGGAAGGCCGTCTCGTCGCTGCCGTCGTCCGGCGTGATGACGATCTTCTTGGTCTTCTCGGTCTCCTCGATCCGCACGCGACCGGCGGCCTCGGAGATCGGGGCGACACCCTTCGGGGTACGGGCCTCGAAGAGCTCGACGACACGCGGCAGACCCTGGGTGATGTCGTCACCGGCCACACCACCGGTGTGGAAGGTACGCATCGTCAGCTGGGTACCGGGCTCACCGATGGACTGGGCGGCGATGATGCCGACCGCCTCACCGATGTCGACCAGCTTGCCGGTGGCCAGGGAGCGGCCGTAGCAGAAGGCACAGGTGCCGACGGCGGACTCACAGGTCAGGACCGAGCGGGTCTTGACCTCCTCCACGCCGGCCGCGACGAGCTGGTCGATGAGGACATCGCCCAGGTCGACGTTGGCCGGGGCCAGGACCTTGCCGTCGACGACGACGTCCTCGGCGAGCATGCGCGCGTACACCGAGGTCTCGACGTCCTCGGCCTTGCGCAGGACACCGGTCTCGTCCCGGGCGGCGATCTTCAGCTTCAGACCGCGCTCGGTGCCGCAGTCCTCCTCGCGGATGATGACGTCCTGCGAGACGTCCACCAGACGACGGGTGAGGTAACCCGAGTCGGCGGTACGCAGGGCGGTGTCGGCCAGACCCTTACGGGCACCGTGCGTGGAGATGAAGTACTCCAGCACGGAGAGGCCCTCGCGGAAGGACGCCTTGATCGGACGCGGGATGGTCTCGTTCTTCGCGTTCGACACCAGACCACGCATACCGGCGATCTGCCTCATCTGCATCATGTTTCCTCGGGCACCCGAGTCAACCATCATGAAGATGGGGTTGGTCTTGGGGAAGTTCGCGTTCATCGCCTCGGCAACCTCGTTGGTCGCCTTGGTCCAGATCGCGATGAGCTCCTGCGTGCGCTCGTCCTTGGTGATCAGACCGCGCTCGTACTGCTTCTGGACCTTCTCGTCCTGGGCCTCGTAGCCCGCGACGATCTCCTTCTTGGCCTCGGGGACCACGACGTCGGAGATGGCCACGGTGACGCCGGAGCGGGTCGCCCAGTGGAAGCCGGCCGCCTTCAGGTTGTCGAGCGTCGCCGCCACGATGACCTTGGGGTAGCGCTCGGCCAGGTCGTTGACGATCTCGGAGAGCTGCTTCTTGCCCACCGAGTAGTCGACGAACGGGTAGTCCTCCGGCAGCAGCTCGTTGAAGAGCGCACGACCCAGCGTGGTCTTCAGACGGAAGCTGTCGCCGAGCTGGAACTCCGGCTCACCCTCCTCGGCGACCGGGGCGACCCAGCCGCGCGGCGGGATGGTGCCCACCGGGAAGCGGATGTCGACCTGCGACTGCAGCGAGAGCTCGCCGGCGTCGAAGGCCATGATCGCCTCGGCGGTGGAGCCGAAGGCACGGCCCTCGCCCTTGACGTCGCGCAGCTCGCCGTCCGTGGTGAGGAAGAACAGACCGAGGACCATGTCCTGGGTCGGCATCGTCACCGGGCGGCCGTCGGCCGGCTTCAGGATGTTGTTCGAGGACAGCATCAGGATGCGGGCCTCGGCCTGCGCCTCCGCGGAGAGCGGCAGGTGGACGGCCATCTGGTCACCGTCGAAGTCCGCGTTGAACGCGGTGCAGACGAGCGGGTGGATCTGGATGGCCTTGCCCTCGACCAGCTGCGGCTCGAAGGCCTGGATGCCGAGGCGGTGCAGCGTGGGCGCACGGTTCAGCAGCACCGGGTGCTCGGCGATGACCTCTTCGAGGACGTCGTACACGACGGTGCGGCCGCGCTCGACCATGCGCTTGGCCGACTTGATGTTCTGCGCGTGGTTCAGGTCGACCAGGCGCTTCATCACGAACGGCTTGAAGAGCTCCAGCGCCATGGCCTTGGGCAGACCACACTGGTGCAGCTTCAGCTGCGGACCGACGACGATCACGGAACGCGCGGAGTAGTCCACGCGCTTACCGAGCAGGTTCTGACGGAATCGACCCTGCTTGCCCTTCAGCATGTCGCTGAGGGACTTCAGCGGACGGTTGCCGGGGCCCGTCACCGGGCGACCACGACGGCCGTTGTCGAAGAGGGCGTCGACCGCCTCCTGGAGCATGCGCTTCTCGTTGTTCACGATGATCTCGGGGGCACCGAGGTCGAGAAGGCGCTTCAGGCGGTTGTTGCGGTTGATGACACGGCGGTACAGGTCGTTCAGGTCGGAGGTCGCGAAGCGGCCACCGTCCAGCTGCACCATCGGACGCAGGTCCGGCGGGATGACCGGGACGCAGTCCAGGACCATGCCCTTGGGGCTGTTGCTGGTCTGCAGGAACGCGGAGACGACCTTCAGGCGCTTCAGCGCACGGGTCTTCTTCTGGCCCTTGCCGGTGCGGATGATCTCGCGGAGGCGCTCGGCCTCCTCCTCCAGGTCGAAGGACTCCAGGCGCTTCTGCAGCGCCGCGGCACCCATCGAACCGTCGAAGTACGTGCCGAAGCGGTCACGCAGCTCGCGGTAGAGGAGCTCGTCGCCCTCCAGGTCCTGGACCTTGAGGTTCTTGAAGCGGTTCCAGACCTCGTCCAGGCGGTCGATCTCGCGCTGGGAGCGGTCGCGGAGCTGCTTCATCTCGCGCTCGGCGCCCTCGCGCACCTTGCGGCGCACGTCGGCCTTGGCGCCCTCGGCCTCGAGCTCGGCCAGGTCGGACTCGAGCTTCTTGGCGCGGGCCTCCAGGTCGGAGTCGCGACGGTTCTCGATCTGCTGGCGCTCGACGGAGACGTGGGCCTCCAGCGACGGCAGGTCGCGCTGGCGGCGCTCGTCATCGACGAACGTGATCATGTACGCGGCGAAGTAGATGACCTTCTCGAGGTCCTTCGGCGCGAGGTCCAGCAGGTAGCCAAGGCGCGACGGAACGCCCTTGAAGTACCAGATGTGGGTGACGGGCGCGGCGAGCTCGATGTGGCCCATCCGCTCGCGGCGCACCTTGGCGCGCGTGACCTCGACGCCACAGCGCTCACAGATGATGCCCTTGAAGCGGACACGCTTGTACTTGCCGCAGTAGCACTCCCAGTCCCGGGTGGGGCCGAAGATCTTCTCGCAGAAGAGTCCGTCCTTCTCGGGCTTCAGGGTGCGGTAGTTGATGGTCTCCGGCTTCTTGACCTCGCCGTGCGACCAGGTACGGATGTCGTCCGCGGTGGCAAGGCCGATCCGCAGCTCGTCGAAGAAGTTGACGTCGAGCACTGTGCGTCAATCCCTCTTTCGGGGTCGTGTCTCAATCATGGTCTGAACGGTCCCGGGGATGGCCGGGGGCTCCGATCGGGAGCCCCCGGCCAGGCCCGTCAGACCTCTTCGACGCTGCTCGGCTCGCGCCGGGACAGGTCGATACCGAGCTCCTCCGCGGCGCGGAAGACGTCCTCGTCGGTGTCGCGCATCTCGATGGACATGCCGTCCGAGGACAGCACCTCCACGTTGAGGCAGAGCGACTGCATTTCCTTGATGAGCACCTTGAAGGACTCGGGAATGCCCGGCTCGGGGATGTTCTCGCCCTTGACGATGGCCTCGTAGACCTTCACGCGGCCGGTGACGTCGTCGGACTTGATGGTCAGGAGCTCCTGGAGGGCGTAGGCGGCACCGTAAGCCTCGAGCGCCCACACCTCCATCTCACCGAAGCGCTGGCCACCGAACTGCGCCTTACCACCCAGCGGCTGCTGCGTGATCATCGAGTACGGGCCGGTCGAACGCGCGTGGAGCTTGTCGTCGACCAGGTGGTGGAGCTTGAGGATGTACATGTACCCGACCGAGATCGGGTCCGGGAACGGCTCGCCGGAGCGGCCGTCGAACAGGCGCGCCTTGCCCGACGGGAGCACCATGCGCTCGCCGTCGCGGTTCGGGATGGTGTGCTGCAGGAGGCCGGCCAGCTCGTCCTCGCGGGCGCCGTCGAACACCGGGGTGGCGACGTTGGTGCCCGGGGCGACCTGGTCCGCGCCGATGGCCTGCAGGCGCTGGGCCCACTCGTCCGCGAGGCCGGAGACGTCCCAGCCGCGGCTGGCGAGCCAGCCGAGGTGGATCTCCAGGACCTGTCCCGGGTTCATTCGGGACGGGACACCGAGCGGGTTGAGGATGATGTCGACCGGGGTGCCGTCCTCGAGGAAGGGCATGTCCTCGATCGGGAGGATCTTGGAGATGACACCCTTGTTGCCGTGACGGCCGGCGAGCTTGTCACCGTCGGTGATCTTGCGCTTCTGGGCGACGTAGACGCGGACCAGCTGGTTCACGCCCGGAGGAAGCTCGTCGCCCTCCTCGCGGTCGAAGACGCGGACACCGATGACCTTGCCGATCTCACCGTGAGGCACCTTGAGCGAGGTGTCACGCACCTCGCGGGCCTTCTCACCGAAGATCGCGCGGAGCAGGCGCTCCTCGGGGGTCAGCTCGGTCTCACCCTTCGGGGTGACCTTGCCGACCAGGATGTCGCCGGCGACGACGTCCGCACCGATGCGGATGATGCCGCGCTCGTCGAGGTCGGCGAGGACCTCCTCGGAGACGTTCGGGATGTCCCGGGTGATCTCCTCGGGGCCCAGCTTGGTGTCACGGGCGTCGACCTCGTGCTCCTCGATGTGGATCGAGGAGAGGACGTCGTCCTGGACGAGGCGCTGCGACAGGATGATCGCGTCCTCGTAGTTGTGGCCTTCCCACGGCATGAACGCGACGAGCAGGTTCTTGCCGAGGGCCATCTCGCCCTCTTCGGTCGCCGGACCGTCGGCGAGGACCTGGCCCTCGATGATCCGGTCGCCCTCGTTGACGATGACCTTCTGGTTGACCGAGGTGCCCTGGTTGGAGCGGTTGAACTTGGCGACGCGGTACGTGGTGTACGTGCCGTCGTCGTTCGTGACGGTGATGTAGTCGGCCGAGACCTCCTGGACGACACCGTCCTTCTCCGCCTTGATGGAGTCGCCGGCGTCGACGGCGCAGCGGTACTCCATGCCGGTGCCGACGAGCGGGGCCTCCGCCTTGATGAGCGGAACGGCCTGGCGCATCATGTTCGCGCCCATGAGGGCGCGGTTGGCGTCGTCGTGCTCCAGGAAGGGGATCATGGCGGTCGCGACCGACACCATCTGGCGCGGCGAGACGTCCATGTAGTCGACGTCGTCACCGGGGACGTAGTCGACCTCGCCGCCACGGCGGCGGACCAGGACGCGGGGCTCGGCGAAGCGCAGCTCCTCGTCCAGGCGCGCGTTGGCCTGGGCGATGACGAAGCGGTCTTCCTCGTCGGCGGTCAGGTAGTCGACCTCGTCGGTGACCTGGCCCTCGACGACCTTGCGGTACGGGGTCTCGACGAAACCGAACGCGTTGACGCGGCCGTAGGACGCGAGCGAGCCGATCAGACCGATGTTCGGGCCTTCGGGGGTCTCGATCGGGCACATGCGGCCGTAGTGCGACGGGTGGACGTCACGGACCTCGAAGCCGGCCCGCTCACGGCTCAGACCACCGGGGCCGAGCGCGGAGAGACGGCGCTTGTGGGTCAGACCGGACAGCGGGTTGTTCTGGTCCATGAACTGCGACAGCTGGCTGGTGCCGAAGAACTCCTTGATGGAGGCGACGACCGGCCGGATGTTGATCAGGGTCTGCGGCGTGATCGCCTCGACGTCCTGGGTGGTCATGCGCTCGCGGACCACGCGCTCCATGCGCGCCAGACCCGTGCGGACCTGGTTCTGGATGAGCTCGCCGACGTTGCGCAGGCGGCGGTTGCCGAAGTGGTCGATGTCGTCGGTCTCGACGACGATCGAACGGCCGGACTCGCCGATGGTCTCGGTCTCGCCCGCGTGGAGCTTGACGAGGTACTTGATCGTCGCGATGACGTCGTCGACGGTCAGCACGCCGGCGTCGAGCGGCTCGTCGGCGCCGAGCTTCTTGTTGACCTTGTAGCGGCCGACCTTCGCCAGGTCGTAGCGCTTCGGGTTGAAGTACAGGTTCTCGAGCAGCGTCTGCGCGGCCTCACGGGTCGGCGGCTCGCCCGGACGCAGCTTGCGGTAGATGTCGAGCAGCGCGTCGTCCTGGCCCTGGGTGTGGTCCTTCTCCAGGGTGGCGCGCATGGACTCGTACTCGCCGAACTCCTCGAGGATCTGCTCGGTGGTCCAGCCGAGGGCCTTCAGGAGGACGGTGACGGACTGCTTGCGCTTGCGGTCGATGCGGACACCGACCATGTCGCGCTTGTCGACCTCCATCTCCAGCCAGGCACCCCGGGACGGGATGATCTTGGCGGAGAAGATGTCCTTGTCGGACGTCTTGTCGATGGAGGAGTCGAAGTAGACGCCGGGGGAGCGCACCAGCTGCGACACGACGACACGCTCGGTGCCGTTGATCACGAAGGTGCCCTTGTTGGTCATGAGCGGGAAGTCGCCCATGAAGACCGTCTGAGACTTGATCTCGCCGGTCTCGTTGTTCGTGAACTCGGCGGTGACGAAGAGCGGCGCCGCGTACGTGAAGTCGCGCTCCTTGCACTCGTCGACCGAGTTCTTCGCCGGCTCGAACCGGTGGTCGCGGAAGGTCAGCGACATCGACCCGGAGAAGTCCTCGATGGGCGAGATCTCCTCGAAGATCTCCTCGAGACCGGACTTCGTGGGAACGTCCAGTCCACTCTCGAGCGCCGACTCGACGCGAGACTTCCAGGCGTTGTTGCCGAGCAGCCAGTCAAAGCTCTCGGTCTGCAGCGCCAGGAGGTTCGGAACCTCGAGCGGCTCCTTGATCTTTGCAAAGGAGATGCGCAGCGGGGCGGTGCTGGCACCGTTGTTCGTATTGGTCGAGGCGTTGCGCGAGGCGGCCAAGAGGGGGTCCTTCCGAGGGCTCGGACTCACTACGCGCGTACCGGTCCCAGCCGACACAGGAGACGCACTCCCCGAACTGGTTGAAATGCCAGGTCAGGGCGTATCAATCAAGTGTGCTCGAGCGTGGGCATGCCCCTGGCGACGGGCAGGGGACAGCTAACAGGCAGCGCAAAGGGTCAGTGTAGCCACTCGGCTCACTGATGTCCAGACCAGGTTTCCGGAAACCGGCAACAGGCCTTCCCCACGTCGTTAAAACCCAACCCTGCGTCCAACGTCGCGGCTCTCGTACACAGAGCGCGTATCAGTACTGCCCTCTTCGTAGTCGATCCATGCCTCGGATCCTCGATCGGTGTGCCCCGACCGCGGATCGAGCTGGCGACGGTCCTGAGAATTGCGCGCCGCGTGCCGTTCGTCAAGGCCCCCTGCTCCGTGCGGATCATCTCGGCCCCCTCGCGGGACCCCTGCACGGGGCAACGATGATCACCCTACTCCCCAACGACGACAGGGCAAGTCAGGCACCGCCGGATACGCCGAAGGGCGACCACCCTTTCGAGTGATCGCCCTTCGTAGAGGCCGTCAGACGGCCTCAGAGGTGTTACTTGACCTCGACGGAGGCACCGGCGCCCTTGAGGGCCTCGGCGGCCTTGTCAGCGGCCTCCTTGTTGACCTTCTCGAGGACCGGCTTCGGGGTGCCGTCGACGAGGTCCTTGGCCTCCTTCAGACCCAGGGAGGTCAGCTCACGCACGACCTTGATGACCTGGATCTTCTTGTCGCCGGCGCCGGTGAGGATGACGTCGAACTCGTCCTTCTCCTCGACCTCGGCGGCCGGGGCACCCGGGACGCCGGCGGCGGCAACGGCGACCGGAGCGGCGGCGGTGACGTCGAACTTCTCCTCGAAGGCCTTCACGAACTCGGCGAGCTCGATGAGGGTCATCTCCTCGAACTGAGCGAGCAGGTCGTCCTGAGACAGCTTCGCCATGATGGGCGATCCTTCCACTAATTCGGCTGGTGCCGAGATGTATCGAAAGGCGGGCGTAACGGCCCGCTACGACCCGCGCACTAGGCGGCGCGGATCAATGCGCGAGCCGAATTACTCGGCACCGCCCTGCTCGGCGAGCTTGGCGCGAAGGGCCTCCGCAGTGCGGACGAACTTCGACGGCAGCGCCTGGAAGAGCGCGGCAGTCTGGGACTGCTTGCCCTTCATGGCACCGGCCAGCTTGGCGAGCAGAACCTCGCGGGACTCGAGGTCCGCAAGCTTCTTGATCTCGTCGGCGGACAGCGCCTTGCCGTCAAGGACACCGCCCTTGATGACGAGCTTCGGGTTGTCCTTGGCGAAGTCACGCAGAGCCTTCGCCGACTCCACCGGGTCCCCGGTGACGAAGGCGACCGCGGTCGAACCAGCAAGGTGCTCGTCCAGCGCGGTGATCCCGACCGAGTTGGCCGCAATCTTGGTCAGCGTGTTCTTCACCACGGCGTACTGGGCGTTCTCACCGAGCGAACGACGCAGCGTCTTGAGCTGCGCAACGGTGAGCCCCGTGTACTCGGTCAGCACAGCGGCGTTCGAGCTGCGGAACATGTCCTCCAGCTCGGCTACCGCGGCAGCCTTGTCGGGCCTTGCCATAGAGCGTCGGCCTCCTTCCGGGTGATGAGGACCGCGCAGAAGGGGCTGGACAAAACAAAGCGCCCCGGGCGCAGGCGCACGGGGCAACGCTCGACCAGATAAAATCCGGGAGCCTTTCCACATTCACCTGCGCGGGTCGCCCGCTTTCAGCGGATCCTTCGGCCACCGCCCCCTTGCGGGCGCGGCAACGACCAGCGGTCTTTGGCTTCTCGGAGACTGTACGTGACCGGGTCCCGGGAGGGCAAATCGCCCGGCGAACCGCCCCCGGGCCCGGTCCGGGGCCTCAGTGGCCGAGGTCCTTGAGGATCGCGTCGGTCTCCGCGAGGGACTTCTCGGTCTCCTTGAGCGACTTCCGGGTGCCCTTCAAGGAGGCCTCCGTGTCGTCCAGCGACTCGCCGACCCCCTTCATCACCGCGTCGAAGTCGGCCGTGTCGCCCTCCGGCGGGGCCTGTACGGCCGGCGCCGCCCCGTACTGGGAGAACTCCGAGGTGATGCGGTCGACGCCCTTGTCGTCGGTGCGCTGCGCCTCGACCTTGACGGGGTGGCCGTCCTTGTCGATCCACACGTCGAGGCCGTACGAGGTGACCTTGGCGCGCTGGAGGGCCTCGCGCAGGCCGGCACGCTCGGCGTCCGGCACGAGCCGGCTCTTCTCGCCGCTGGTCATCAGCTGGTCGAGGGTGAAGGTGCCGCGGTAGTGCTCTGCCTGCACGCCCCCCGCCTGCTCGGTGCCGGCGTGCTGCACCCCGGGCTGGTCGATCATCAGCGCGAGGTACTCGACCGGGGTGTCCTCGAAGCGGGCCGTGGGCTTGCCGTCCTTGGCCAGGCGCATCTTCATCCAGTTCCGGCCTTCGAGCGGCTTGTCCATCTCCGTGTAGATCACGCCGGGCAGCATGACCTGCCGCTTGCCGCCCGGCTGCTTCAGCTCGCGGGCGGTGGGGTACCAGCCCACGGTTCCGGAGATCTCGGTGGTCTTGCCGTCGGCCTGGAGTGAGGTCGTCCGGAACGCCGAGGTCTTCGCCTGCAGCGTCTTGGCGTAGGCGGCCTTGACGGCTTCCTGGGGCGACTTCGCGGCGGCGGCGGCGGGCTTGCCGCCCTCCGCCGCCTCCTTGCCAGCGTCGGAGCCGCACGCGGTCAGACCGCCCACGAGCAGTGCGGTGCCCGCCAGGGCGACGCCCGCTCGTATCCGGACAGCCTTGTTCATGGTGTTCCCCCCTGATGGTGGTGCGGTGGTGCTGTGGTGCTGTGGCGTTCCGCCGGCCCCGGTGGGCCCGTGGCGGCCCGGCAGCGGCCCGGTGTCCGGCGTACGGCTGGTCAGGCCCCGCCGGCCCCTGGAGGCCGCCCTGGCGGCCGCCGCTGCGGGTGTCGGTGTCGATCACCGTCGACTGTACGTGCGGCGGGCACGGAAGTCGTACACATTTGTGTGCACACCGGCCGCGGGCGGACCCGGGAACGCGAACGGGCCCCCGCCCTCCCGAGGGAGTGCGGGGGCCCGTTCAGGCGTTCGGCCTGTCAGGTGAGCCGTACGGCTCCGCCCGATCAGACAGCAGCCGGGTCTTCCTCGACGAGGAGGTTCCGGGTGCGGTTCGGGTCCAGCTGGATGCCGGGGCCCATGGTGGTGCTGACGGCGGCCTTCTTCAGGTAGCGGCCCTTGGCGGCGGACGGCTTCAGACGGAGGATCTCCTCCAGGGCCGCACCGTAGTTCTCGACCAGCTGCTCATCGGAGAAGGAGACCTTGCCGATGATGAAGTGCAGGTTCGAGTGCTTGTCGACGCGGAACTCGATCTTGCCGCCCTTGATGTCGGTGACGGCCTTGGCCACGTCCATCGTCACGGTGCCGGTCTTCGGGTTCGGCATCAGACCACGCGGACCGAGCACGCGGCCGAGGCGGCCGACCTTGCCCATGAGGTCCGGGGTGGCGACAACCGCGTCGAACTCGTTCAGGCGGTTGCCCTTGGCGATCTCGTCGATCAGCTCGTCGTTGCCGACGATGTCGGCGCCGGCGGCTTCCGCGGCCGCAGCACGGTCACCGGTCGCGAAGACCAGGACCCGGGCGGTCTTACCGGTGCCGTGCGGGAGGTTCACGGTGCCACGGACCATCTGGTCGGCCTTGCGCGGGTCAACACCCAGGCGGAAGGCGACCTCGACGGTGGCGTCGAACTTGACCGAGGAGGTCTCCTTGGCGAGACGGACGGCCTCGAGCGGGGCGTACAGCTTCTCCCGGTCGATCTTGGCGTCCGCAGCGCGGAGAGTCTTGCTGCGCTTCACTTCTGCTCCTGTTTTTTCGCTTCAGGCATGGAGTTGTGGTGCGGACCAGCGCTTGGCCCTACCACGGGTGGTGCAGGGGTGGCTGAAATCAGCCCTCGACGGTGACGCCCATCGAACGCGCGGTGCCGGCGATGATCTTCATCGCGGCGTCGACGTCGTTGGCGTTGAGGTCGGGCATCTTCAGCTCGGCGATCTCGCGGACCTGGGCGGCCGTCAGCTTGGCGACCTTGTCCTTGTGCGGGGTGCCGGAGCCCTTGTCCACGCCCGCAGCCTTGAGGATCAGCTTCGCGGCCGGCGGGGTCTTGGTGATGAAGGTGAAGGAACGGTCCTCGTAGACCGTGATCTCCACCGGCACGACCATGCCACGCTGCGACTCGGTCGCGGCGTTGTAGGCCTTGCAGAACTCCATGATGTTGACGCCGTGCTGACCCAGCGCGGGGCCGACCGGCGGGGCCGGGTTGGCCGCACCGGCGTTGATCTGGAGCTTGATAAGCCCCGTGATCTTCTTCTTCTTGGGAGGCATTGCTCTCTCCGGGTCCTAGTGAGAGTTTTCCGCCGCCGATCCGGTCATCCGGATGGAGGCATACCGCACCACGATAACGGGTATCGGTGCGGGGCTTAAAACCGAGCAGGTCAGACCGCCCTTCACGAGGCGGTCTGACCTGTCCGGAAGCTCTAATTCAGAAGATCAGTTCTTCTGGATCTGGTCGAAGCTGAGCTCGACCGGGGTCTCGCGACCGAAGATCTCGACGAGGCCCTTGACCTTCTTCGAGTCCGGGTTGATCTCGTTGATGGTCGCCTGCAGCGTCGCGAACGGGCCGTCGGTGACGGTGACCGAGTCGCCGACCTCGAAGTCCAGGACCTCGATGGTGCGCTTGACCGCGGGCGCCGGGAGACCGGCCTCCTCGGCGGCCTGCTTGGCGGCCTTCTCCTGCGCCTCCGGGGCGAGCATCTTGACGATCTCGTCCAGGGTCAGCGGGTACGGGTCGTAGGCGTTGCCCACGAAGCCGGTGACGCCGGGCGTGTTGCGCACGACACCCCAGGACTCGTTCGTCAGGTCCATGCGGACGAGCACGTAGCCGGGCAGCTTGTTCTGCCGGACGTTCTTGCGCTCGCCGTTCTTGATCTGGACGATCTCTTCCTCGGGCACCTCGGCCTGGTAGATGAACTCCTCGACGTTCAGCGAGACGGCGCGCTGCTCCAGGTTGGCCTTCACGCGCTTCTCGTAGCCCGCGTAGGTGTGGATCACGTACCACTCGCCGGGGAGCGTGCGCAGCTCGTCGCGCAGGGCCTGGATCGGGTCGACGTCCTCCGCCTCGGCGGTCTCCTCGACCTCGGTCTCGACCTCGGCCGCGGCTTCGGCGGCCTCGTCCTCACCGGCGTCGACGGCCTCGGCGTCGTCGTCCTCGACGTGCAGCGCGGCCTCCTCGGCGGCGCCGGCCTCGGCGTCGGCGAGCTCCGCCTCGTCGGGGTCCACAGCGTCTGCCGCCTCGACGATGTCGAGCTCGTCCTCGACGGACTCGACGGAGTCGTGGCTCGCGTTCAGGTTCGGGTCAGACACGGTGGCTGCTTCTTCCTGGATACAAAAGGTGGTGGAACATGCGAAAACGGGCGGCACCCATCAAGGCGCCGCCCTCCGCGAGGATCAGCCGAAGACGAACTTGATGGCTTCCTGGAACCCATAGTCAATCACGGTCACCAGACCGATCATGATGACGACGAAGACAATCACCACGGTGGTGTACGTGGTGAGCTGGTTACGGGTCGGCCAGACGACCTTGCGGAGTTCCGCGACGATCTGGCGGTAGAACAGCGCGAGGCGGCCCAGAGGACCCTTCTTCCCACGCTTGCCGCCCTTGCGGTTCTTCTTCTCGCGGGTGCCGTCCTCGGCGTCAGGCTTGTCGATGGAGCCCAGGGCGTCCGTCACGTCTCTCACCTGAATCCGGGTCGGGGCCGTGGCCGCGCCCGGTTGCGCCGCACGGCGTTGCATCTAAGTACGTACCTGCGCACACATCCGAGAAGGAGTGTGGAGCAGGGCCGGAGGGACTCGAACCCCCAACCGCTGGTTTTGGAGACCAGTGCTCTACCAATTGAGCTACGACCCTTTGCGTTCCCCAACCTACCGCATCCGGGCGAGTGCACGGAGTGCTCACGCTCTGCTGTGGCCGGCGAGGTCCAACGACAGGTGAGTGTACGTGTTCCACGCCCTGACGTCGAACAGAGCGCAGATCCGGGTGCTCCGTCCGATGTCTGAAACGGTGTGCGGGGTCTCCTGGGCTTCTGGGACGATTGGCCGTATGAGCTCTGCTACGCCTTCCTCCGAGCGCCGGGTGTCCGCCCGTATCGGCGCCATCTCCGAGTCCGCCACCCTCGCCGTCGATGCCAAGGCCAAGGCCCTCAAGGCCGCCGGACGCCCGGTCATCGGCTTCGGCGCGGGCGAGCCCGATTTCCCGACCCCGGACTACATCGTCGAGGCTGCGGTCGAGGCCTGCCGCGACCCGAAGTTCCACCGGTACACGCCGGCGGGCGGCCTGCCCGAGCTGAAGAAGGCCATCGCCGAGAAGACGCTGCGCGACTCCGGCTACGAGGTCGACGCGTCGCAGGTGCTGGTGACCAACGGCGGCAAGCAGGCGATCTACAACGCCTTCGCCGCGATCCTGGACCCGGGCGACGAGGTCATCGTCCCGGCCCCGTACTGGACCACCTACCCGGAGTCGATCCGGCTGGCCGGCGGTGTCCCGGTCGAGGTCGTCGCCGACGAGACCACCGGCTACCGGGTCTCCGTCGAGCAGCTGGAGGCCGCGCGCACCGAGCGCACCAAGGTCGTCCTGTTCGTCTCCCCCTCCAACCCGACCGGTGCGGTCTACAGCGAGGAGGACGCGAAGGCGATCGGCGAGTGGGCCGCCGAGCACGGCCTGTGGGTGCTGACCGACGAGATCTACGAGCACCTGGTGTACGGCGAGGCCAAGTTCACCTCGCTGCCGGTGCTGGTGCCGGCCCTGCGCGACAAGTGCATCATCGTCAACGGCGTCGCCAAGACGTACGCGATGACCGGCTGGCGCGTGGGCTGGGTCATCGGCCCGCAGGACGTCATCAAGGCCGCGACCAACCTGCAGTCGCACGCCACCTCGAACGTCTCGAACGTGGCCCAGGTCGCCGCGATCGCCGCCGTCTCCGGGAACCTGGACGCCGTCGCGGAGATGCGCAAGGCCTTCGACCGCCGCCGCCAGACCATGGTGAAGATGCTCAACGAGATCGACGGCGTGTTCTGCCCGACCCCGGAGGGCGCGTTCTACGCGTACCCCTCGGTCAAGGACCTGCTCGGCAAGGAGATCCGCGGCAAGCGCCCGCAGACCTCCGCGGAGCTCGCCTCGCTGATCCTGGACGAGGCCGAGGTCGCGGTCGTCCCGGGCGAGGCCTTCGGCACCCCCGGCTACCTGCGCCTCTCGTACGCCCTGGGTGACGAGGACCTGGTCGAGGGCGTGTCCCGGATCCAGAAGCTGCTGGCCGAGGCGAAGGCCTGACCCGAGCCCGACCGGCCGACCGGCCGACCTGAGCGGCGCCGTCCCCGCGGGGGGCGGCGCCGCTTTTTTTGCCTTCCGGGGGGCCGCGAGCCCGCACATGGGGCCTCGGGAGGCACGTTTTTACGTTCGGGCAAGGTCCCGTTCAGGGAATCCGGTGCCGAACGGGTGACGGGTGCGGCAGGATCACCTGATGGAGCACGTACGCGATCTGACGCTTCTGCCGAAAGCCCATCTGCACCTGCACTTCACCGGGTCCATGCGCCCGTCGACCCTGCTGGAGCTCGCCGACAAGTACGGCGTGCGCCTGCCCGAGGCCCTGACCGGGGCGCTGACCGGCGGGGAGCCGCCGAAGCTGCGCGCCACGGACGAGCGGGGCTGGTTCCGCTTCCAGCGGCTGTACGACGCCGCCCGCTCGTGCCTGCGGCAGCCCGAGGACATCCAGCGCCTGGTCCGCGAGGCCGCGGAGGAGGACGTCCGCGACGGCTGCGGCTGGCTGGAGATCCAGGTCGACCCCACCTCGTACGCCCCGCACCTGGGCGGTCTGATCCCGGCCGTCGAGGTCATCCTGGACGCGGTCGACGCGGCCTCCCGCCACACGGGGCTGGGCATCCGCGTGCTGATCGCGGCCAACCGCATGAAGCACCCGCTCGACGCCCGTACGCTCGCCCGGCTGGCCGTCCGCTACGCCGACCGGGGCATCGTCGGCTTCGGCCTGTCGAACGACGAGCGCCGCGGCATGGCCCGGGACTTCGACCGGGCCTTCGCCATCGCCCGCGAGGGGGGCCTGCTGGCGGCCCCGCACGGCGGTGAGCTCACCGGCCCGGCCTCCGTGCGGGACTGCCTGGACGATCTGCACGCGGCCCGGATCGGGCACGGGGTGCGGGCGGCGGAGGACCCGCGGCTGCTGCGGCGGCTCGCGGAGGCGGGGGTCACCTGCGAGGTGTGCCCCGCGTCCAACGTGGCGCTGGGCGTGTACGAGCGGCCGGAGGACGTCCCGCTGCGGACGCTGTTCGACGCGGGGGTGCCGATGGCGCTGGGCGCGGACGACCCGCTGCTGTTCGGGTCGCGGCTGGCGGCGCAGTACGAGATCGCCCGCCGCCACCACTCCTTCACGGACGCGGAGCTCGCGGAGCTGGCCCGCCAGTCGGTGCGGGGGTCGGCGGCGCCGCTCGACGTCCAGGACAAGCTGGTGACGGGGATCGACCACTGGCTGGCGGAATAGCCGGCCCCGGCCCTGGCTGCGGCCGGGGCTGCGGCGGCCGGTTCCGGCTGCGGCGGCCGGTCAGCGGGTGAGCCGCAGGTCCCCCTGCCAGCAGTCGGCCCGGACCCGGTCGCCGTCGGCGAAGCCGATCTCCAGCTCGGTGCGCCCGGTCTCGGGCGCCGCGAATTCGGACACCCGTGCCACGGTGTCGCCGAGGTGGCGCAGGAAGGGGTGGTCGCCGAGGTCCTCGCCGACCTCGATGCGGCCCCACTCCCCCATGTCGTACGGCTCGTGGGGGGTGGCCGACTCGACGATCAGGCAGCCGTCGGACCCGGTGCTGATCCTGGTGGAATCGCCCTCGCTGTCGACGAGCCAGACGTCGAGGGGCGCCTCGGAGCGTTCGCCCTCGTAGACGTGCCAGGACGCGACGATGCGGTTGATCGTGCGTCCCACCAGGCGGGTGGGGTCCGTGCCGGCCCCGTGCCGTGGGCAGAGCATGGCGGCCGGGGCTCCTCAGAGGCTGACGCCGACCGTCACCGGCTCGTTGACCAGGGTGACGCCGAAGGCCGCGTGGACTCCCGCGACGACCTCGCGGGCCAGGGTGAGCAGGTCCTCGGTGGTGGCCCCGCCGCGGTTGGTGAGGGCGAGGGTGTGCTTGGTGGAGATCCGGGCGGGGCCGGTGCCGTAGCCCTTGGTGAAGCCGGCCTTGTCGATGAGCCAGGCGGCGCTGGTCTTCGTACGGCCCTCGCCGGCCGGGTAGGCGGGCGGGGCGGTGTCGGCGCCGAGGCGCTCCTGGGCGCGGGCGAGGAACGCGGTGTACGCCTCGTCGGTCAGGATCGGGTTGTGGAAGAAGGATCCGGCTGACCAGGTGTCGTGGTCGGCGGGGTCGAGGACCATGCCCTTGCCGGCGCGCAGGCGCAGCACGGTATCGCGGGCGGTGGCGGCCGGGACGCGGTCGCCGGCGCCGACGCCGAGGGCGCGGGCGGTCTCGGGGTACTTGATCGGGGCGGACAGCCCGCCGGCGTCCTCGAGGGCGAAGCGGACGCGCAGGACGACGTACCGGTCGGGCTGGTGCTTGAAGAGGCTGTCGCGGTACGAGAAGGCGCACTCGGCGGCGGACAGGGTGACGGTCTCGCGGCGGTTGCGGTCGTAGGCGACGACCTCGGTGATGGTGTCGCACACCTCCTGGCCGTACGCGCCGACGTTCTGGATCGGGGTCGCGCCGGCGGAGCCGGGGATCCCGGCGAGGCATTCGATGCCGGCGAGGCCCGCCTCGACGGTGCGGGCGACGGCGTCGGACCAGTTCTCGCCGGCGGCGAGCTCCAGGGTGGTGCCGTCGAGGTGGAAGCCGGTGGTGGCGATGCGCAGGGCGGTGCCGTCGAAGCCGCGGTCGCCGATGACCAGGTTGCTGCCGCCGCCGATGACGAGCAGCGGGGTGCCGCTCTCGTCCGCGGCGCGGACGGTGTCGACCACCTCGGCGTCGGTGGTCGCGGTGACCAGCCGGGCGGCGGGGCCGCCGAGGCGGAAGGTGGTCAGCGGGGCGAGGGGGGCGTCGTGGAGTTCCTGCACGTGGACAAGAGTACGGTCCGCGGCCACGGGTTCCCGGCGGGGCCACGGACCGTACGTCGTCGCGGTCAGTACCGGGCCTGCTGGGCGGCGAGCCGGCGCTCGGCTTCCTCCCAGGTGATGGGGAGGTCGGAGGCGGGGGCGGTCCAGAAGGTGAAGGCCGAGTCCTTCATGTGCGCGGCGGCGGCGCGGGAATTCGAGCGGTGCGGCTCGCTGCGGGCGAACCGGTGGAGGGCGTCGCGGTCGGTCCAGGCGGAGAGGGTGAGGAAGGTCCGGGAGCCGACGCGGGCCCGGAGGGCGGCGCCGTGGGCGCCGGGGGCCTTGCGGATCTGGAAGACGATCCCGGGTGACCTCAGCAGGAAGCGGAGGGCCCCGAGCAGGGTCCGGGTCTCGAACCGGGAGGCCATGACGTAGACCTCGGCGTCGGGGGCGGGCGCGGTGGGCGTGGTCCAGGGCATGTCGGGCATGGCGGAGCTCCTTCGTACGGATCGGGCGGGCCGGATCGTGAGGGTCTCTTGCGCTCTACGGGTCGTACCGGACTGCGGGGCGGGCCGGGGTCAGCCGACGGGGACCTCGGCGGCCTCGGGTGCCGCCTGGCCGGGGGCGGCGGTGGCGGCGGGGGCGGCCGCGGGGGACGCCTTCCCCTTGCCCGGGACCAGGAGGGCGAAGGCGGCCGCCACGGCCACCGCGGCGGCGCCGGTCCACAGCGCCGGCACGGTTCCGTCGGTGAAGGCCTGCGGGGACCCGTAGCCGCCCCGGGCGGAGAAGACCGAGGCCAGGACCGCGACGCCGAGGGCTCCGCCGACCTCGCGCAGGGCGTTGTTGGCGCCGGAGGCCTTGCCCTGGTCGGCGGGGGACACGGTGGACATCAGGACGTTGGACGCGGGGGCGAAGTACAGGGCCATGCCGATGCCGCTGAGGATCAGCGCCGGGAGCTGGGCGGCGTACGAGACGTCGGCGCTCAGGACCAGGGCGAACCAGCCGAGGCCGAGTGCCTGCAGCGCGAGCCCGGCGGCGACGACGGGGCGGCCGCCGATCCGGTCGGAGAGGATGCCCGCGATCGGGGCCACGAACATGGGCATGGCGGTCCACGGGAGCATGCGCACTCCGGCCTCGGTGGGCGAGTACCCGGCGACACCCTGGAGGAACTGGCTGAGCAGGAAGATCGAGCCGAACATGCCCAGGTACATGAGCAGGCTGGCCGCGTTGATCCCGAGGAAGCCGCGGCGCCGGAACAGGCGCATGGGCAGCACGGGGTTCGGGTGGCGGAACCCGTGGTGGACGAAGGCGCCGACGAGCGCGGTGCCGACGATCAGGGCGGTGAGTACGGGAGCGCTGGTCCAGCCGTGGGAGTTGGCGTTGACGAGGCCGTAGACGATGCCGAAGAGGCCGCCGCTGATGAGGAGCGTGCCCGGTACGTCGAGACGGGAGTTCGGGGCGGTGGACTCGGCCAGCTTGAGCCGGGCGAGCGGGATCAGGGCCAGCCCGACGGGGACGTTCAGCCAGAAGATCCACTGCCAGGAGATGTGCTCGGTGAGGGTGCCGCCGATCAGCGGGCCACTGGCGACGGCGAGCCCGCTGACGGCTCCGAAGATCCCGAGCGCGGTGCCGCGGCGGGCCGCGGGGACGGCGGCGGTGAGCAGGGTGAGGGTGAGCGGCATCATGATCGCGGCGCCGACGCCCTGGACGGCGCGGGCGACGATGAGCTCCTCGATGCCGGGGGAGAGGGCGGCCGCGGCGGAGGCGCCGGTGAACACCGCGAGACCGGACATGAAGAGCCGGCGCCGGCCGAAGCGGTCGCCGAGGGCCGCACCGAACATGAGGAGGACGGCGAAGGCGAGCGTGTACGCGTTCACCGTCCACTCCAGTTCCTCCAGCCCACCGCCGAGTTCCTTGCGGATGGCGGGGAGGGCGGTGGTGACGACGAGGTTGTCGAGGGCGGCCATGAAGCCGGCCGCGGAGGTGAGGACGAGCGCCCAGACGGCGGGTCCGCGCAGTGCGGCGTCCGGGGCCCCTCGGGAGGCCCCGCGGCGGGTCTTTCGGGTGTCTTGAGTGCCGTTCACGGTTTCCCCCTGGGGACGAGAAGCAGATTGTTAGTAATCACTGACTAACTTTCAACGCCACGGCGATGCCGGACGCCCTGCGGCGAGCGGCCGGCAGCCCGGGGTCCGGGGCCGGCGCCCCGTCGCCCGACCCGGGTGGCTACTCCCCCGCCGACCCGTCGACGGGGGCGGGGGCGGAGGCGGAGGGATACAACCCCTCCCACACCCGGTGCCCGGGCGGGAAGCCCATGGCGGCCAGGGTGTTGATCAGCATTCCGTAGGCCATGAAGCTCGTGGTCTCCTTCACGTCGCCACCGAGGGGGACGTGGACGGTGTCCCAGAGCTCCATCCAGCCCTTGCGGACCAGCTCGCCGAGCTGGTGGTCGCCGGACGCCTCGGCGGCGGCGACGCCGGCGTACATCTGGAGCTGCATCTGGAGCTTGTCCGGCTCCTCCGCGATGAGCCGGGAGTACGCGTTCGCCATGGCGAGCGTGGCCTCCTCGCCCTCCAGCCCCTCGGCGGCCACGGCGAAGACCTCGCGGGTCTCGCGCAGGCAGCGCTCGGCGGTGGCGAGGAAGAGCGCCTGCTTGCTGGGGAAGAGCCGGAAGAGGTACGGCTGGGAGACGCCGACGCGTTTGGCGATCGCCTCGGTGGAGGTGCCGTGGTACCCGCCGCGGGCGAATTCGTGCATCGCCGCGCGGATGACGCTCTCGCGCCGCTCCTCTGCGCTCATCCTCACCATGGAAGCTAAGTTAGTGACCAATTACTACTTTGGCAAGGGCGGGAGAAGGGGTGCCCGCGACGGTGCTGCGGACACCCCTTCCCGGACTGCGCCGGGCCGCCGTTCCCGCCGCCCGGAGGCGGCGGCTCAGGCCAGCCGGACCACGGCCCGCGACATGCCGAGCACCTTCTGGCCGGCGCTCATCGCGGTGAGGTCCACCCGGACCTTGTTGTCGTCGAGCTTGGCGGCGACCTTGCCGCTGACCTCGATCAGGGCGCCGGTGTCGTCGTTCGGGACCACGACGGGCTTGGTGAAGCGGACGCCGTACTCGACGACCGCGCCCGGGTCTCCGAGCCAGTCGGTGACGACGCGGACGGCCTCGGCCATGGTGAACATGCCGTGGGCGATCACGTCCGGGAGGCCGACCTCCTTGGCGAACTTCTCGTTCCAGTGGATCGGGTTGAAGTCACCGGAGGCGCCCGCGTACTGGACGAGCGTGGCGCGGGTCACGGGGAAGGAGGCCGCGGGGAGCTCGGTGCCGACCTCGACGTCGTCGTACTTGATCCGTGCGGTCATCTCAGGCCTCCTCGGGGGCGCGGGAGACGAGCTTCGTCCACGCCGTCACCACGTGCTCGCCGGTCTCGTCGTGGACCTCGCCGCGGATGTCGATGATGTCGTTCCCGGCGAGGGTCTTGACCGCCTCGATGGTGGAGGTCACGGAGAGCCGGTCGCCGGCCCGCACGGGGCGGTTGTAGGCGAACTTCTGGTCGCCGTGGACGACACGGCTGTAGTCCAGCCCGAGCTGCGGGTCGGCGACGACCTGGCCCGCGGCCGCGAAGGTGATCGCGAAGACGAAGGTCGGCGGAGCGATCACGTCCTGGTACCCGGCGGCCTTGGCGGCCTCGGCGTCGGTGTAGACGGGGTTGTCGTCCCCGACCGCGGCCGCGAACTCGCGGATCTTCTCGCGGCCGACCTCGTACGGATCGGTGGGCGGGTAGCTCCGCCCGACGAAGGACTGGTCGAGCGCCATGGCTCCCTACCTCCTGTGGAAAACGACGGACACGGTCACGGACTCGACGTCACGGAAACGACACGAGGCCGCCCCCGTTGAAGGGGACGACCTCATGACGTTGCCTGTGTTCGAGACTTCGCCGGTGTCAGCGGGTCTCGCGGTGCGCGGTGTGCGAGTTGCAGCGCGGGCAGTGCTTCTTCATCTCCATGCGGTCCGGGTTGTTACGCCGGTTCTTCTTGGTGATGTAGTTCCGCTCCTTGCACTCCACGCAGGCCAGCGTGATCTTCGGGCGGACGTCGGTGGCAGCCACGTGAGTGCTCCTTGACGGACTAATGGACGGATCGAACGCATAAAAGAGTAGCCGATCGGGAGACCGACCCCGCAATCGGCTACTGTGGGTAGCGGCGACCGGACTTGAACCGGTGACACAGCGATTATGAGCCGCTTGCTCTACCGACTGAGCTACGCCGCTTTGATGATGATCGGCTCCCCACCCGAGGGTGGGGGGCCTCTCTCACCAGAGCCCCAATGCGGAATCGAACCGCAGACCTTCTCCTTACCATGGAGACGCTCTACCGACTGAGCTATTGGGGCGAGCGAGGAAGACATTACACGGTTGCCAGCCGATCGCCCAAATCCATTGCCGGAGCCGTCCCCGGGCCCCGATCCGGAGGGGTGCGCGGACCCGTCCGCGGGCGGTGCGCAGGCCGTGTTCGGGGCCGTGCGCAGCCCGTGTTCGGGCCCGTGCGCAGGCCCGTAGTCGGCCCCGCGCGGGTCGCCGCGGGGACCGGTGCGGGGTGGGTGCGGCACCGGTTCCGCGGGCGGTGGGCGGGCGCACGCGGGCGGTGGGCGGCGGCCGGTCCGGGCGGATGGCGCGGCGGTACGACTATTGCGGCGCTCCCCGACGGCGGGGGCCGCGCGCCCTAGGCTCGGTGCACGCTGCGTGATCTTGGGCCGCAGGCCGCACGTGGGCCGCAGGGCCCCGACCCCCGGTCCAGGACCCGCCCGAGCCACCGCACCACCGCAGGAGCGCGATGTCCGACAGCCAGCCGCAGCAGCCGCCCCCGTCCCCCCGCAGCGGCCGCGGTGAGGGCGGCCCCGGGTCCTCGCGCAGCGGCCGCGGCGAGGGTCCGGCGCCGGGTGCGCACGCGGCTCCCGCCGAGTCCGCGGCGCTGCTGCTCGCCGGGGCCCGGCTCATGGACGGCCGCACGGTCGACGTCCGCCTCGGCGGCGGCCGGATCCGGGCCGTCGGCCCCGCGGGCAGCCTGCCCTCGGCGGCGGTGGCCCGGGTGGACCTGTCCGGCTTCCTGCTGCTGCCCGCCCCCGCCGAGCCGCACGCGCACGGGGACACCGCCCTGACCGCCGATGCGGAGGGGCCCGTCTCGTACGCGCCGGACCAGGTGCAGCGTCGGGCCACCGAGGCCGCCCTGCTCCAGCTGGGCCACGGCGCGACGGCGGTCCGCTCGCACGTCCGGATCGGCGGCGAGTGCGGCCTCGGTGCGCTGGAGGCCGTACTCGCCGCCCGCCGCTCGCTGCGCGGGCTCGCGGACCTGACCGCGGTGGCCGCGCCCCGGCTGCTGACGGGGGCGGCGGGCGCGGACGGGCTGGCGATGCTGCGGGACGCGGTCCGGATGGGTGCTTCGGTCATCGGCGGCTGCCCGGACCTCGACCCGGACCCGGCGGGCTTCGCGGAGGCCGTGCTGGAGCTGGCCGCCGAGCACGGCTGCCCCGTGGACCTGCACACGGACGGCGGCGACCCCGGCCGGCTGGCCCGGCTCGCCGCGATGGCCGGCGGGTTGCGGGCGGGGGTGACGATCGGCCCGTGCGGCGGCCTGTCCCGGCTCCCGCTGGAGGCGGCCCACCGGGCGGCCGACGGGCTGGCCGCGGCCGGCGTGCGGGTCACCTGCCTGCCCCAGGGCGACTGCGCCGCCCTGGAGCGGCGGGGCCTGCGCACCGCGCCCGTACGGCTGCTGCGCGCCGCCGGGGTGCGGGTCGCGGCCGGCAGCGGGGCGCTGCGCGACGTCGGCAACCCGGTCGGCCGGGGCGACCCCCTGGAGGCCGCGTACCTGCTGGCCTCCCAGGGCGGGCTGCGGCCGGCGGAGGCCTACGACACGGTGAGCGGCGCGGCCCGGGAGGCGATGGGCCTGCCGGAGGTACGGGTGGAGGCCGGGTTCCCGGCGGAGCTGCTCGCGGTGCGCGGGGACCGGATCGCCGGGGTGCTGTCCCTCGCGTACAGCCGGATCGTGATCCACCGCGGGCGGGTGGTCGCCCGGACCAGCGCCGTACGGGAGTACTGCGACTCGGCGGTCGCGGTGGCGCTGGACCTGCCCCGGCAGGGCCGTATGGAGCCCGGCCCCTGAGCGTCCGGCGGGTGTTCGCGGGCGGCGGGGCCCTGGTCGTCGTACGGTCGGCTCATGCGCATCGTCATCGCGGGTGGACACGGTCAGATCGCACTGCGGCTGGAGCGGTTGCTCGCCGTGCGCGGGTACGAGGTCGCGGGCATCATCCGCGACCGGACGCAGGGCGACGACCTGCGGGAGGCGGGCGCCGAACCGGTGCTGTGCGACCTGGAGTCGGCCACGGTCGAGCACGTGGCGGGGATCCTGCAGGGCGCGGGGGCGGCGGTGTTCGCGGCCGGGGCGGGCCCGGGCAGCGGCGTCGCCCGCAAGGACACGGTGGACCGGGGTGCGGCGGTGCTGTTCGCGGACGCGGCCGAACGGGCCGGCGTGCGGCGCTTCCTGATGGTGTCCTCGATGGGCGCGGACGCGCAGCACGGGGGCGACGAGGTGTTCGACGCCTATCTGCGGGCGAAGGGCGAGGCGGACGACCACGTCCGCACCCGCCTCGGCCTGGAGTGGACGGTCCTGCGCCCGGGGTCGCTGGTCGACGACCCCGGGACGGGTCTGGTGCGCCTGGAGGCGCACGCGGGCGGCGGGTCGGTGCCGCGCGACGACGTGGCGGCGGTCCTGGCGGAGCTGCTGGAGACCCCGGCGACGGCGGGCCTGACGCTGGAGCTGGTCGGCGGTTCGGTCCCGGTGGCGGTGGCCGTCAAGGACGTGGCCGGCAACTGAGGTCCGGCCGGGCGGCCGGGGCTCCCTGACGATTGACGGGGGTTCAGAAGTCGGCGGTGACCTCGTCGTCGGACCGCCCGACGGAATCCTGCTCGTACTGCTCCTCGTAGGCGGCGCGGATCCGCTCGATGCGCGCGCCGCGCACCTCGGCCTCCGGCTCCGGGTACAGCAGCACGACCTCGTAGGACTGCTCGCGGACCATCTCGCCGTCGCCGGCCCGCCAGCGGCCGACGCCGTCGAGGACGGTCAGCCCCTCGGGGAAGGCCGGGGTGATCTCCCGGTCCAGGAACCGGATGAACTCCTGCTCGGTGACCGCGGGCCGGCCGGCGGGCCGCTCGGTGCCGAAGTAGAGGCGGGTCTCGCGGTACGGCTCCTGGCCGGGCCCGTGCAGGGCGGCTCCGACGAGGGCCGGGATGCCGGCGCCGAGCAGGGCGAGGAGCACGCCGCCGCCGGCCTTGCCGCGGATGTGGGATTTCCATGTCACCCCCGGTGAACGACCCGGCCCCGCGCACGGGACGCCCCGTCACCCGCCCGGCCCCCCGCTCACGGGCTCTCCAGTCGCCGCCGCCACCACGGGTCGCGGGGAGCGGCGTACGGGTCGGGCAGGGTGCGGGCGAGGAACCGCTCGTCGAGCGGTGCGAGCACGGCGCGCAGCCGTCGCGCCGCCCCTGGCGGGAGGGCGTGGCAGATGTCCTCCAACACCTGCCGGTGGTCCCCGCCCCAGGGCGGCTCGCAGCACGGGTAGTGCGTCGTGAAGTCCGGGTAGACGGTCCGGGGCCCGGGGCGGTGCACGAGCTCCCGCCACCCGAGCCAGGCGGCGTGCGCGGCGCCGGGCTCGTACAGGCGCCGCTCGACGCGGGCGATCCCGGCCAGGGCCTTGCCGGAGAGCCGGGGGATCACGGCCCGCCCGCCCTGCGGCGGGTGCGGGTTGCGGTGCAGGTCCCGCCGGACCTGCGCGGGCGCCTTACGCGGCACGGGCCTTTCGGCCGGGAACACTGTTCATGCGGCCATGGTGCCCGCTGCGGCCTCCGGACGCACCTCGGTTTCCGCGGGTCCCACACCCGAACGCAGAACGGCCCCTGATCGCGTTTCCGCAGATCAGGGGCCGTTCTTTCCATGTGGCGGCGCCAGGATTCGAACCTGGGTAGGCTAAGCCGACGGATTTACAGTCCGCTCCCATTGGCCACTCGGGCACACCGCCATGGGATGTCGCCTTCGAGTCCGCTGTGCGGCGGTGCTCCCTGGCAACGACGTAAACAATACCCGATGCTCCGGGGTGCTTCGCCACCGGATTGATCAGCGCTGCCGGCGGGTGCGGTGGCTAGGCTTTGCGGAGCGGGCCGGGTAGGGCCGGCCGCCGCCCCGCAGGGGCATCTACGCCGACTTCAAGGAGCCACAGCACATGGCCGACTCCAGTTTCGACATCGTCTCGAAGGTCGAGCGGCAGGAGGTCGACAACGCCCTCAACCAGGCCGCCAAGGAACTCTCGCAGCGCTACGACTTCAAGGGCACCGGCGCCTCCATCTCCTGGTCCGGCGAGAAGATCCTGATGGAGGCGAACTCGGAGGAGCGGGTCAAGGCCGTCCTCGACGTGTTCGAGACCAAGCTGGTCAAGCGCGGGATCTCGCTCAAGGCGCTGGACGCCGGTGAGCCGCAGCTGTCCGGCAAGGAGTACAAGATCTTCGCCTCGATCGAGGAGGGCATCTCCCAGGAGAACGCCAAGAAGGTCGCCAAGATGATCCGCGACGAGGGCCCGAAGGGCGTCAAGGCGCAGGTCCAGGGCGAGGAGCTGCGCGTCAGCTCGAAGAGCCGCGACGACCTCCAGGCCGTCCAGGCGCTGCTGAAGGGCAAGGACCTGGACTTCGCGATCCAGTTCGTGAACTACCGCTGATCACTGCTGATCCGGTTCTCCGGCCTGTGCGGACACGCCGGGCCGCGGCCTCGCTCCGGCCCCGTGTGCGCCCCCGACGCGGGCCCATCCGTCTCGACGGGTGGGCCCGCGGGCTCGTTGACGGCGCCTCGAACAGGGCCTCCCGTGCGGCCTGTTGACCGGGGCGCGGGGGTGGCGGCTGTCCGTCGTGCCGCGCTTAGGCTGGGCGGGTGATCGAAGGGTGTGGGGCGGCCGGTGTCGTGGTGGAACTGGGGGGCGCGACCACGGGGGAGGTCCGGCTGGGGTTCGCCCGAGCCGTGCGGCCGTTCCCGGAGTTCGAGAACGATCCGGTGCTCGACTTCCTCGTACGCGCCCGTGGTGAGCGGGCGGACGTGGAGGTGTGCGTGCGCACCTTCGACGGGGACGGGCTCGACGCCTTCCTCGGCGGGCTGGCCGAGGACTTCCGGGGGTGGGAGGGGGCGCGCACCTGGGACGCGGTGAGCGGCGGTCTGACGCTCTCGGCCCGGCACGGTTCCGGCGGCCAGGTGCGGCTCACCTGGGGCCTGCACGACCTGACGCCGGGCGCGAACTGGCGGTTCGAGGCCGTGACGGTGCACGAGGCGGGCGAGGAGATGCGCCGTCTGGCGGCCGCGATGTCCGCCTTCCTCCGCAGCGCCGTGTGATCTTCGCCGCGGGAGGCGGGCCGTGGGCGGCGTGCTGCGGGGTGCGTGCGGGGCGTGGGGGACGTGTGCCCCGCGTGCGCGGCTCGTGCGGCTTGTGCGCCTCGGAGGCTTCCGGTGGGGTCTTGGGCTGCGGGGTGCGCGCCCGCCACCCTGGAGGGAACCGTCGCCGCCCGTCACCGCGTCAGGGGGTCTCGTATGCCTGGTGCCGGCACGTTCCGCGAGGACTTCGGGGCTTCCGTCGTCGTCGCACTGGTCGCCCTGCCGCTGTGTCTGGGGGTGGCGGTCGCCTCCGGAGTGCCGGCCGAGTGGGGGATCGTCTCCGGTGTGGTCGGCGGGCTGGTCACCGGCTGGTTCCGGGGCAGCTCGCTGCAGGTGAGCGGGCCGGCGGCCGGACTGACCGTGCTCGTGTACGAGGCGGTGACCACGCACGGCCTGGCCGCGCTCGGGGTGCTGGTGCTCGTCGCCGGGATGCTGCAGGTCGGGATGGGGGTGCTGCGACTCGGACGGTGGTTCCGGGCGATCTCCGTCGCGGTCGTGCAGGGGATGCTGGCGGGGATCGGGCTGGTGCTGATCGCCTCGCAGCTGTACGCGGTGGGCGGGGTGCCGGCGCCCGGCGGGACGTTGGAGAAGCTGGCCGCGGCGCCCGCGCTGGCCGGGCGGGCCGACTGGACGGCGGTGGCGCTGGGGGCGGGGACCATCGCGGTGATCGTGGGCTGGCGGCGGATGCCGGCCCGGCTGCGGCTCGTGCCGGGCGCGCTCGTCGGGGTGGTGGCCGCGACGGCGGTGTGCGCGGTGTTGCGGCTGCCGGTCGAGCGGGTGCGGGTTGAGGGGGTCGTGGGGGCCGTGGCGCCGCCCGGCTGGGGCGAGTTCGGGGTGCTGGCGTCGGCGGGGGCCTGCGGGACCGTGATCGCCCTGGCGCTGATCGCCTCCGCGGAGACGCTGTTCAGCGCGGCCGCCGTGGACCGGATGCACGACGGGCCGCGGACGCACTACGACCGGGAGCTCGTCGCGCAGGGCGTCGGCAACACCGTGTGCGGGCTGCTGGGGGCGCTGCCGATGACCGCGGTGATCGTGCGCAGCGCCGCCAACGTGGAGGCGGGGGCGCGCACTCGGGCGGCGCGGGTCATGCACGGCGCCTGGCTGCTGCTGTTCGCGGTGGCGCTGCCGCAGCTGCTGGCGGCGGTGCCGCTGGCCGCGCTGGCGGGGGTGCTGCTGCACGCGGGCTGGAAGCTGCTGCCGGGCCGGGCGGTGGCCGCGCTGTGGCGGACGCACCGGGGGGAGGCGGTGGTGCTCGTGGCGACGGCGGGGGCGATCGTGGCCACGAACCTCTTCGAGGGGGTGCTGGTCGGGCTGGGCATCGCCATCGCGAAGGCGGCCTGGGAGACCTCGCACGTGCACGTGGAGCAGGTGGTGGAGGAGGGCGGGGAGGTGTGCGTGCGGGTCCTGGGGAACGCCAGCTTCCTGCGGCTGCCGAAGCTGCTGGACGCGCTGGACGCCCTGCCGGCCGGGCAGCCGGTCCGGCTGGACCTGAGCGGGCTGCGCCACCTCGACCACGCCTGTCTGACGGCCCTGAACGGGTGGGAGCGGGGTCGGGCCCCGCTGGCCGGCCGCGAGGGCGTCGGCTGACCGTTTCCGGGCCCGGGCGGGGCCGCTGAGACCGCCCGTGCGGCGCCCGGCAGCCCTGCCCGGGCCCGGAAACCGGTCGGTGTGCGTCAGCGGGCGTCCGGATCCGGGCCCTTCGGGGTGTCGTCGCGTGCCGAGTCGTAGCCGACGAAGTACGTGGGGCGGCGCTGGACCGCGGTGTAGATGCGGCCGATGTACTCGCCGAGCAGGCCCACGCAGATCAGCTGGATGCCGCCGAGGAACAGCATGGCGACGAAGAGGGAGGTCCAGCCGGGCACCGTCTGCCCGGCCAGGAAGACCCCGACCGAGACGACGATCATCACGAGGCAGGCGAGGAAGCTGACGACGCCGAGCCAGGTCGCCAGCCGCAGCGGGGCGGCGGAGAAGTTCGTGATGCCGTCGACGGCGAGCCGGATCATCTTGCTCAGCGGGTACTTGGTCTCCCCCGCGACCCGCTCGCCGCGCCGGTAGGTGACCTGGCCGCTGGGGAAGCCGAGCCAGGGCACGAGCAGGCGGTAGACCTGGTGCTGGTCGGGCAGTGCCTTGAGGGCTTCGACGGCCTCGCGGCTGAGCAGCCGGAAGTCGCCGGCCTGGGCGGGCACCTGCTTGCCGACCAGGCGGCGCATCAGCCAGTAGTAGGCGCCCGCGGTGTGCCGTTTGAAGCCGGTGTCGGTGCTGCGGTCGGAGCGGACGCCGTAGACGATGTCGAGCTGCCGGGAGCGGGCCAGGTCCAGCATCTCCGGGATCTTCTCCGGCGGGTCCTGGAGGTCGGCGTCGATGCTGGCGACGTAGGCGCCGACGGCGCGGTGCAGGCCGGCGCGCAGGGCCGCCTGGTGGCCGGAGTTGCCGCGCAGCCGGACGATCCGCAGCTCGGGCCATTCGGTGCGGAACTTCTCCAGGAGTTCCGCGGTCCGGTCGGTGCTGCCGTCGTCGACGGCCACCACCTCGTACGCGGCCCCCGTGCCGTCCAGCACCGGCCGGAGGCGGGCCACCAGGGCCGGAAGGGCTTCTTCCTCGTTGTACATCGGCACGATGACCGACAGGGTCGTGCCCGTGATCGCAGCCGACACTGGTTCTTCCTGCCCTGGGTTGATGCGGCGCCGCCGACCGGCTTACCGGGACGCGAACGGGGCGTCGGTGGGGACGATCTCGCGGCCCAGCGGGAGCAGGGAGAGCGGGACCATCTTGAAGTTGGCGATGCCGAACGGGATGCCGATGATCGTGATGCACAGCGCGATGCCGGTCACGATGTGGCCGATGGCGAGCCACCAGCCCGCCAGGACGAGCCACAGCACGTTGCCGATGCAGGATCCGGCGCCGGCGTCGTGGCGTTCGACGGTGGTGTACCCGAAGGGCCACAGGGCGTAGACCGCGATGCGGAACGCCGCTATGCCGAACGGGATGCCGATGATGGTGATGCAGAGCAGCACGCCGGCGAGGACGTATCCGAGGAACAGCCAGATGCCGCTGAGCACGAGCCAAATGATGTTGAGGATGGTCTTCACTGACTACGGCCTGCCATCTGTTCGAGCCGGGCGATGCGCTCGGCCATCGGAGGGTGCGTGGAGAACATCTTAGAAAGGCCCGCCCCGGGGCGGAACGGATTGGCGATCATCATGTGGCTCGCGGTCTCCAGTCTGGGCTCGGGGGGCAGGGGGCGTTGTTTGACGCCGGCGTCCAGCTTGCGCAGGGCGTCGGCCAGGGCGATCGGGTCGCCGGTGAGCTGGGCGCCGGAGGCGTCGGCCTCGTACTCGCGGGACCGGCTGATGGCCAGCTGGATCACGGAGGCGGCCAGCGGGCCCAGGATCATGACCAGGAGGAAGCCGATGATGCCGGGGCCCTCGTCGTCGTCGGAGCGACCGATCGGTATCAGCCAGGCGAAGTTCACCAGGAACATGATCACGGAGGCGAGGGCTCCGGCGACCGACGAGATCAGGATGTCGCGGTTGTAGACGTGGCTGAGCTCGTGGCCGATGACCCCGCGCAGCTCGCGCTCGTCGAGGATGCGCAGGATCCCCTCGGTGCAGCAGACCGCGGCGTTGCGCGGGTTGCGGCCGGTGGCGAAGGCGTTCGGCGCGTCGGTGGGCGAGATGTAGAGCCGGGGCATGGGCTGGCGCGCGGAGGTGGAGAGCTCGCGCACCATGCGGTAGAGCGCGGGGGCCTCGAACTCGCTCACGGGGCGGGCGCGCATCGCGCGTAGAGCCAGCTTGTCGCTGTTCCAGTACGCGTACGCGTTGGTGGCGAGGGCCACGATGACGGCGATGATCAGGCCGCCCCGCCCGAAGAGGCTCCCGATGAAGATGATGAGTGCGGACAGCCCGCCGAGGAGTACGGCGGTCTTCAGCCCGTTGTGCCGGCGGTGCACGGTACGCCCTCCAAATGGTGCGGCGGGGGGACCTCGCGAGGGGCCCACGGTCCAGTGGACCCTTCCTTCCTGGTCAACGCGAGGTGAGGGCGTCAGGTTCCCGGGGCGCGCGCCGGGGGGGGGGGGGGGGGGGGGGGGGGGGGGGGGGGGGGGGGGGGGGGGGGGGGGGGGGGGGGGGGGGGGGGGGGGGGGGGGGGGGGGGGGG
>NZ_JBVHVT010000009.1:0-138843 GCF_055564695.1 Streptomyces sp. NPDC029014 | reverse complement strand
CTCGCCCACTCCCCGGCAAGCTCGACCCAGCCGAAGGGGGAGGTGGGATGCCACTGGAGCGTGGTGTTCGCTGCTTGCCCGTCGGCAACAACCCCCCCCCGGCGGCCGGGGACAGCTGATCGCCGCCGGCCTGACCGCGACCTCACCGCGCCCGCCTCGCCGGAACGGCCGGCGCCCGCCTCGCCGGACTCTTCCCCCCGCAGTCCGCGGGCAGTTGGGCCCGCATCCGGCCCGTGCAGGCGACGGAACTGTGTCCGGCCGAAGGGAGGGAGCGCTCTGGACGCTATCCTTCCGAGGTCGCTGTGCAGCGCCCCACCGACCCGGGCCCGCGTACCTTCCTCCAGCCCGTCGCCGACGGCCTGACCACCATCAAGGTCGTCCATGAACCCTGCGGTTCCCGGCCGGGCCAGCGCTTCCTCATCGACCTGATCCCCCGGTGCCCGGCCCCGTCTCCGAACGCATCGCCCCGAGAGCCACTGCCCCCGTCAGCGCGAGGCCCGCGCGACCGCTGGGGTAACCCCCAGCCTGCAGGTCGGCCGACGCGCGGGGCAACGGCAACGGGCTGTCCCGGACGGGCCCGAACCGTCCGGGCACGCCGGGGTCGTGTCCGGACGGCGACCCGGACACCCGCGATCGGTACGGCCGCAAGCACACCGGCCCCGGCGACACCGACACCCCGCCCGCTACGTGAACCTCGGCCCCGCCCCGCTGCCCGGTCCGTCGCCGGACAGCAACCCGGACACGGCTCCGACCAGCCCGGACACGATCAGACTGTCCGGGACAGCCCGTTGCCGTTGCCCCGGCCGTCACGGGTCAGCAGAGTCTGTGGTGCACGGCCGGACCGGACGATCGCCGCCGCGCACGGTCAAGGGCCTCCGGCCGGCTGCCGACACCCCCTGACACCACCTGCACGGGCGAGCCGTGGGCCGCTGCGTGTCGCCGGGCATCCCCTCAGGCCGGCCCGAAGGCGCCCGCCACCCCGCACCAGGAAGGAGCGAACCGGTATGCCCGAACGATGTCCAACCGGTCCACCCGGTCCACCCGGTCCACCCGGTCCACCCGGTCCACCGGCCCGAGGCGATGCCGTGCGGGTGGCCGCGCACCCTCCCGGAACCCGTGCGGTGCTGGACGAGATCAACGGGCTGTGGCACGTCCCGGACCTGCTGCACGACGGGCCCGACCGGCTCCGCGCGGGTCTGCGCGCACTCCACCTCGGCGGCGTGTGGGCCGCGGCGCTGGCGTGCCCGCGGACCGGGTTCGCCCGCACCGCGCTGCTCGTGCGCCGGCACGACCCGCAGGCCTTCCACGTCCTCCACATGAGGAGGGGGCGGGCCACGCTCCGCACCGCAGGACGCCAGACCGGGATCGAGGCCGGCCAACTGCTGCTGGTGGACAGCTCCAGCACCTACAGCGGCCGCTTCGACGACCCGGCCGGGGCCCACTCCTGCGTCATCGTCCAGATCCCACGCGCCGCACTCCCGTTGCCGCCGCGCACCGTGCTGCGGCTCCAGGGTGCACCCGTCCCCCTCGGCCCCGGCCTGGGCGGCGCGCTCGCACGCTGGCTCGCGGACATCACCGGCCGCCCCCACGAGTTCGCGCAGACCGACCTCTCCTGCCTCGCCGACACCACCACGACCCTGGTCGCAACGGTGCTCGCCGCCGCGGCCGGTTCCGTCGAGGGCCTGGACCCCGAAGACCGCCGACGAGCGCTGCGGACGCAGATCCGCCAGTTCATCCGCCGCCACCTCGGTGACCCCCTCACCCCGCAGAGCGTCGCCGCGGCACACCAGCTGTCCCGCCGTAGCCTCTACGCCCTCTTCGAGGAGGACGGCCAGACCGTGGCCGCCTGGATCCGGCAGGAACGGCTGGAACGGTGCCGGCGCGACCTCGCCGACCCCCGGCTGGCAGGGCGCCCCATCCACTGCATCGCCGCACGCTGGGGCTTCCCGGACAAGGCGCATTTCAGCCGCCTGTTCCGGTCCGTGTACGGGGCCCCACCGCGCGAGTTCCGCCGGCGGGCGGCGCCGCACGGATCGACAACCACCCTGCACCCGCAGACAACGACAGCCCGGCAGGCGTCCAGCACCCTCGTTGTCGGAGGCGCCGTTCGCGGCGAGCGGCCGTGAGCCGGTGCCCCGGCCCATCGATCCGATCGTGAAGGAGCGAGAGACATGCGTACGACGCTTGAGAGGCTGGGCGGCAGGATGCTGGACCGCCTGGTGCCGCGCGTGGACGCGTCCGCCGCCGAGGCGGCCTGCACGTGTTACCAGTGCGTCCAGGGCTCGTCCGGCTGCGCCTCGACCGGCCACCGGTGGTACAGGAAGCAGCCGTGTGGCGGCGGCCCCTGGACCTTCGACCGCTGCGCGAACTGCAGTGCGGGCTCCGGGTACTGCATCTGACGGACGCCCGTTGCCGCCGTTGCCGCCGTGCGGCGGGTGATCCCCGCCGCACGGCTCCCTTACCACCCTGTCTGCCGGAGGCAGTGCGATGGAGTACCTGGTTGCGGGAGCCCGCGGACTGCTGGGGTTGGTGTTCCTGGTGTCCGTTGCCGGCAAGGTCGCCGGACGCTCCGCGTTCACCGCCTTCGCCGGGTCCGTCCGGTCGTTCGGCGTGCTGCCGCCCGGCCTCGTCCACCCGGTGGCCCGGACGGTGATCGTCGGGGAGGCCATCGTGTGCTGCCTGATGGTCGTACCGGTGCGGGGCGCCGCGGCGGCCGGATTCGCGGTCGCCGCCGTCCTGCTGGTGGCGTTCACCGCGGGCATCACGGCCGCCGTACGGCGGGGGGCCGCCGCTCCCTGCCGCTGCTTCGGCCCGTCGACGACACCGCTCGGCACCCCGCACATCGTGCGGAACCTCGTCCTCTGCGCGGTCGCCGTGGGCGGCGCCGGGGCGCTCGCCGTACCGGCCGCCGCCGACGCCCGGCCGGGCGGTGCGGCGGTGGCCGTGGCGGCTGTCGCCGGGCTGATCGCGGGGATCGTGGTGACCCGGCTCGACCACCTGGTCGCACTCTTCCGGCCGCTGCCCGCCGGTGTGCGGGCCGGCGCGGCCGCACCCGTACGACACCGGAGTGCCGAGCATCGGCAAGCCGAGCAGTCGCAAGCCGAGCAGTCGCAAGCAAGGAAGCAAGAGGACAAGGAGCCCTCATGCCCGTCCTGATCGCCGTCGTGGCCCTCGTCGGAACGCTGTGCACGTTGAACCTGGTCCTCACCCTCGGCGTCGTCAAACGGCTGCGGGAGCACACGGAGCTGCTCGGAGCCGTGCAGGGAGACCCCGTCAGTCTCGAAGTTGGGCAGGAGGTCGGGGAGTTCGACACCTCGACCGTGGGCGGGGATCCGCTGGTGCGCGATCTGCTGTCCGGGCCGGTCCTCTTCGGGTTCTTCTCGCCGACCTGCGAGCCCTGCAAGGACAAACTCCCGCGGTTCGTCGAGTACGCGCGGCGCGAGCCCGGCGGTCGCTCCTCGGTGGTGGCGACCGTCGTCGGCGACGCGGACGCGGCGTCCCGGTTCGTCGCCGAACTCGGGCAGGTCGCGCACGTCGTCGTCGAGGAGTCCGGCGGTGCGATGGGCACCGCGCTCGGCATCCGGGCCTTTCCGAGCGTGCTGCGGGCCGACCGCGATGCCGACGGCCGGCTCGTCGTCGTGGACGACGACGTGGCGCTCAGCCGCCCGACCAGCCTCACCGCGTGACCGCGACCGCGACCGCGACCGGGACCGCGACCGGGACGGGGACCGGGACTGCGAAGGCGGCCCGCGGGGCGGGCCTGTCGCGCGTACCCCGGCACGCGGCGACGGCCGTCGCCCTCGCGGCACGCGCGGCTCCGGCGGTCTTCGCCGGCCACGTCCTGCTGACCCTCGCGACGGGTGTGCTGCCCGTAGCGGCGGCCTGGCTGACCAAGCTCGCCCTGGACGGCCTGACCGCCGGCGGTACCCCGACGGGTGCGCTCCTCTCCCTGGCGGCGGGCCTCGCGGGCGTCGGGGTGGTGATCGCGGCGACCGCCCACACCAACGACTATCTGCGCGCGCAACTGGACCGCGCCATCGGCGTGCTGACGCAGGACCGGCTGTTCGCGGCGGTCAACGGGTTCGTGGGACTCGCGCGGTTCGAGAGCCCCGCCTTCCTCGACCGGCTGCGGTTGGCCCAGCAGGCCAGCGCCGTCGGGCCCGGCCAGGTGGCCAACGGGATCCTCGGCCTGGCCCAGGCCGCGATCACCGTGACCGGGTTCGTCGGCTCCCTCCTCGTCCTCAGCCCCGCCATGACCGTGCTGGTGGTGGCCGCCGGGATGCCCGCTCTCGTCGCCGAACTGCTGCTGTCCCGGCGGCGGGCCCGCCTGCACTGGGACCTGGGGCCCACGGAACGGCGCGAGATCTTCTACAGCCGGCTGCTGTCGAGCGTCGAAGCCGCCAAAGAGGTACGGCTGTTCGGCATCGGCGCCTTCCTCCAGGGCCGCATGCTCGCGGACCGGCGCACTGCCAATGCGGCCAGGGCGCGACTGGACCGCGGGGACGCGCTCGTCCAGTCGGGGCTGGCGCTGCTCGCCGCGCTCGTCTCCGGCGGCGGGGTGGTGTGGGCCGTGCTGGCAGCCCGCTCCGGGCACCTCTCCGTGGGCGACATCGCGATCTTCATCGCGGCGGTGGCAGGCGTACAGGGCTCCCTCACCTCCGTCACGGGACACGTCGCCGGCTGCCACGAGGCGCTGATGCTGTTCGAGCACTACCTGGACATCGTGTGCGGCGAGCCGGACCTGCCGGTCGCCGCCGCCCCCGCCCCGCTGCCCGCGCTGCGGGAGGGCATCGAGTTCCGGGACGTGTGGTTCCGCTACTCCGAAGACCACCCGTGGGTCCTGCACGGGGTCAGCTTCCGCCTGCCCCACGGGGCGGCACTGGCTCTCGTGGGGCTGAACGGCTCGGGCAAGTCCACCCTGGTGAAACTGCTGTGCCGGTTCTACGATCCGACGCGCGGAGCGATCCTCTGGGACGGCGTCGACCTGAGGGACGTCGACCCGGCCCGGCTGCGCACCCGTATCGGGGCGGCGTTCCAGGACTACATGGCGTACGACATGACGGCGGCCGAGAACATCGCACTGGGCGATCTCCGCGCCTTCGACGCCACGGAGCGTATCCGCGGCGCGGCGGAGCGGGCCGGCATCCACCACAAGCTGGCCACCCTGCCCCGCGGCTACGACACGCTGCTGTCCCGCAGCTTCACCACGACCTCGCAGGACGGCCGGGAAGCCACCGGCGTCGTGCTTTCCGGCGGCCAGTGGCAGCGGCTCGCGCTGGCCCGCGCGTTCGTGAGGGACGAACGGGACCTGATGATCCTCGACGAGCCGGCTTCCGGGCTCGACGCGCAGGCGGAGGCGGAGATCCAGGAGGCCCTGCGCACGCACCGCCGGGGCCGGACCAGCCTGCTGATCTCCCACCGGCTCGGCTCGGTCCGCGAAGCCGAAGTGATCGTAGTGCTGGAGGCGGGCCGGATCGTCGAACAGGGGAGCCACGCCTCGCTCATGGCGGCGGATGGGCGGTACGCGCGGCTCTTCGCCCTCCAGGCGTCCGGCTACCGGCCGGACGACGCCCCGGCCGCTGCCGCCCACCCCGCGGCTGTTCCCGAAGCAGGCCACCGATGAGGCGCGGCGCCCGCCGGGCGGTGCCCGCCGCCGCGCTCGGCCTGGCCGGCGCCGCCGTGCTGCTGCGGTACAGCCTGATCCGGGTCACCGTGCGCGGCAGCAGCATGGCCCCGGTGTACGAGGACGGCGCCAGGGTCCTCGTACACCGCGGTGGCCGGATCGCGGTGGGGCGGGTGGTGGTAGTGGAGCGCCCCGCGCAGGATGGGGGCCGGCCCCTGCCGCCGGTGGCCCGCGCGGCCTCCCCGCGGGCCGTGGGGTCCCGCCGCTGGATCATCAAACGTGTGGCGGCGGTCCCCGGCGACCCGGCCCCGCTGGACCGCGTACCCGGCCTGGACGGCACGGCGGGCGCGGTCGTGCCGCCGGGCCTGCTCGTCCTGCTCGGCGACAACACGGCGAACAGCCACGACTCGCGCCAGGCGGGGTACTTTCCCCTGGAACGGGTCCTCGGCACGGCGCTCGGGCAGCGGCGCCGGCGGTGACGGTGATGAGGCGCTGACCCCCCGCGACCGGTCCGACGGGCGCGGGGACCACCCCTCAGCGCCATACGGAGGTGGAACTCCGCTTCCGAGACGTGCCGCCACCCGGTCCTTCCTGTCAGATGGGTGCCGAGGCGGCCCCCGCGGTGGAGCCGCGGTTCCCCCGGCGGGCGCCCGCGGTGCCTCCGCCAGCGGCGCCGTCAGCCGCGGACGGGCGCGGTGGGACGGGTCGCGGCCGGGCGCGGGCCGTCCACCCCTTCACGTCCCTCACTCGGGCGCATCGGCCGGATGCGCTGGCAGGCGTGCGCCCGTGGGAGTGCGTAGGTTGGCGGCAGGGCAGGCACAGTGCCTGGCAGTGAGGAGCCGAGGGTTGGTGAAGCCGGAGATCGACTACAGGGCGTTGTTCGCGGCGACGCCGAGTCCGTATCTGGTGCTGGCGCCGGATCTGGTGATCGTGGCGGTCAACGAGGCCTACATGCAGGCGACGGGCCGCAGCCGGGAGGACCTGGTCGGGCAGCACGTGTTCGACGCGTTCCCCGACAATCCCGCCGATCCGGGCGCGGACGGGGTGAGGAACCTCGGCGCGTCGCTGGGCCGGGTGCTGGCCACCGGCGAGACCGACACCATGGCCGTGCAGAAGTACGACATCCCCGAGCCCAAGCGGCCGGGGATGTTCGAGGAACGCTGGTGGTCACCGGTGAACACCCCCGTCATGGGCCCGGACGGACGGGTGGCGTGGATCATCCACCGGGTCGAGGACGTCACCGCCTTCGTACAGTCCCGACGCTTCCGCGGGAAGGGCGGGCGGACGACCGGGCGTGAGGAGGGCATGGAAGCCGAGCTGTATGTCAGGTCCCGCGAGCTGCAACGCCTCAACGAGGAGCTACGGGCTGCCCATGCCCGGGAGCGGGAGGTCGCGGTCACCCTGCAGGAGGCGATGCTCCACTCTCCCGACCTGGCCCGGCACAGCGACGTCGCGGTCCGCTACCTGCCCGCGATCGGCTCGCTGAACGTGTGCGGTGACTGGTACGACACCGTCGACCTCCCCGACGGCCGGTTCACCGTCGCTGTCGGCGATGTCGTCGGCCACGGCCTGGAAGCCGCCACCGTCATGGGCATGCTCCGCAGCGCCCTGTCCGCCGCCTGCCGCGCGGTCACCGGCCCGGCCAGCGCGCTGGAGGTACTGGGCATGTACGCCCGCTCCGTCGAAGGGGCGCTGGCCGCGACCGCGGTCACCGTGCTCGTGGACTGCCGGACCCGGCTGCTCGTCTACTCCAGCGCCGGACACCCGCCCCCGGTGCTGCTGCATGCCGACGGCACGTTCGACCTGCTGGACCGGGCCACCGACCCGCCGCTCGGCGCGCGCCCGGAGCACGTCCCCCGCCCGCAGGCCGGCACCCCCTTCCGCGCGGGCGACACCCTCCTCCTCTACACCGACGGCCTGATCGAACGCCGCGACGAGGACATCGACACCAGTCTGGATCGGCTCACCAGCGCCCTCGCAGACCTGGCCGCCCTCGGCCCCGAACGACTGGCCGACGCCCTCCTCGCCCGGCTCGGGGTCGCCGGCGGCGCCCGCGACGACATCGCCCTCGTCATCGTCCGCCTCTGACCCCGGCCCGCGCCCCTCACTACAAGCAGGGGAACGTCTGGCGGGAGCGCTTCGAGGGCGACACCCTGTGCGTCACGCACGCGGAACGGCAGCGGTGGCGGACCGGGGCAGACATGCAGCGCTGGCTGCTGAGCAGAATGCGTTGCGGGAGGCGCTTGCGACGTTGTCACGCTTCGGGGGAGGGAGGACCGCATGAACGCCGCAGGCTGCCCCGACCGTCACCCTGCCCCCCGACCCTGACCCTGCTCCTCGGTGAGATCTCCTGTCACCCGGCACGAGCCCCCAGCCACAGCAGCGTTGATACGGGCGTCGCGAACTCAGCTTCCTCCCCTCGGGCCGCCGTCCCGGGGGCTCCGCCATGCCGCGAACAGGGCCGTCGCGGCCGTGGCGTATCCGGCCATCTCCTGCGGGCTGGTGTGGCCGACTACGATCAGCACGGTGACGACCGCCAACACGGACAAGAAGACAAGGAAGTCAGCGGGCACCTGAGGCAGCTGACGCCGACGGCGAGAAGACATCGTCACTCCTACGGGGTAGAGCCTGCCGCCGCGCGAGCGTGCCAGCGCCGGCCGCGGCAGATCGCTGCGGAAGCGGGGCACCGACGGTGACCCGCTCTCCATTACGCGCAGCCCTCAGAAGTGCCCCGCACGCCTCTGACACTTTCAACCACCCCCACTCCCTTGACCTGGTGCGAGTACGGTTGACAGCCTTGGCCGCACTGACACTCGCGGACACTTCCTGTCAGGAGAGGCCGGATGCAGCGTCGAGGGGCCAGGGGTGTGCGGATGCCGCCCGTGGAGGAGTTTCCCGCCGGACCGCGAAGGACTCTGCTCGAAAGCCTGCACAGTCTGTACCGGGCGGCCGATACGCCAGGGGTGCGCACCATCAGCGCAGGTCTGGCCGACGGCGACTTCCGGGCCACCATGGACCGGGATCTGGTGTCCAAGGTCCTCAACGGCACCCGGTGGCCCACCGCCTGGCAACTGGAGAGCCTCGTGCGCTGGTTCGCCGGCCGGGCTATCGACGGCAGGGACCCCGGTATCGAGGCCAGCCGCTTCCTGGGGCTGTACCAGCAGGCGGCCGCGGAGGGCGACGGAACGGTACGCGCGCCCGCCCCGTCCCGATCGGCGCTCCTGGTGTACTTCCGCCGCCAGACCTGGTCGGGCGTCCTCCTGCACGACGGGACCGTCCTCACCCAGAGCCTCGACCTGGCTGAGGAATCCGGCCCGCTGAAAGGAGACCGCGTCGAGGTGCGATCCGTCGACAGACCGCAGAACGGGTCCGAAGCGGATGTGGTCATGCGGGGAACCAGCAGGACGAGCTTCACCGTTCTCGCGCCCAGACATCCGCTGCAAGGAGCGGCCGCCGCCACATGGGCTCCCGCGCCACCGATCGGCGGAAGAGTGAGGGCCTACCTGACGCACACCAGCCGCCGTGACAACCGACTCGAGGGCCTGTGGCTGGCCGGCACGGTATTGGGACCGAGCGGCCCCGACGGAGACTGGCAGCTCGACATGACGTTGACCATCGAGCCCAACGGGGCGCGCATCGGTGACGTGGCGGCGGGCGCAGGGGTCCTGGACGAGTCGGGGCGCATGATCGGTGCCATCACCAGGCGCCTGCCGGGCACCAGCTTCTACTGGATGGCACCCGTGGACACCATCGAGCGCCAAGGTGTCTCGCTGCGGCCGCGCTGACAACCCGCTGCACGAGGCGCGTGAGGAGGAGGCGCTGAACCCCGCCGACCCTCGCCACCGTGGAGTGCAGCGGACCCTGGCCCAACTCGACCACGTGAGCATCCCCGAGGAACTGCTGGAGAGCGACTACGAGGACCCCAGCGCACTGGGAAACATCCGGGAGCCGCGGCAACGGCGGCAACGGACCGGGCACTCCTTGTGCAGCAGTGAACCGGGTGTTTGTACGGTCCCTCACACATGCGCGGCATGCTCGCGCACCGCGATCCGAGCCAGCTTCGTCAGCATCATGCCGTTGCGGACGGCAACGAAGTAGTCCACGGGGAGGCCGTGCATCCGCGTGCCGGGGCCTCGGAGGGGGTGCCAATCGAGGGTGAAGAGGGTGTGCTCGCCCCAGGGGAGCAACTCCATGGCGATGCGGGCCGCACCGAAAGGTCCTGCCTTCGCTTCCAGTTGCAGGCGGTGTCGTGGTTCGGAGATGCGGACGACGCAGGTGTCGTCGAGGGTGAGAGGGCCGGCGCCGACGCGGATCTTCAGCCGGGCGCCAGCCTCTGGCCAGTGCGGGTCCACGGCGAGGACTTGCTGGGTTCCGGTCACCCACTCCCCGTAGCGGTGGCCATCGGACAACAGGCGCCAGACTTCGGACGGCGAGCTGAGGATCAGACGGCGGTTCCGGGCCATGATCACGCTCCTGGAGGATGGGCAGCATGTAGGCGCCCCCGTCATGGCGTCCTCGGGATGAGGACGTCCGGCGCAGCAGACTCCCGGCAGCTGTGACGCGCGGCGCGGGAACCCGGCCACTCCTCCGCTCGACGGCTGGACCCGGCCCACCGGGTCGCCTCTCCGGCCGTCCCGTGGGCTTGGTTCCCAGCGTCATGCTGAATGCACTGTCCGGACAGTCCGAGAGATCCAGACGGGTGAGTCGACAGCCGGGGACGACTGTGCGCCAGCCGAAGCAGAGCAGCCCTTCCTGCAGTTCGATTCGGACGCCGGATGGGAGTCGTACCAGCGGATGAGTGCGCGGGCGGCCAGGGCGCCGTTCCGGTTGCCGGTTACGGCGGCCAGGTCCGAGCCGAAGCGGAGAACGAACGTGGAAAGCCACGAGTCGATCTGATCCGGGTGCGGCGGGAGGAGCTCATGGTGGCCGTGAAGGGGGCCCTGACGCCCGAACTGGAGGTGGGTGCGACCACCGCTGATCATCGGCGTGTGAAAACTGACGAGGGATGGAGAACGCCCAGGTCTCCCTCTACCTCATCTACACATCCCAGCACGGGCACGCCGGCATCGACCGTGCCCTGTACCTGCCCAAGTCCTGAACCGGCGACGTTGACCGACGCGAACAGGCCGCCGTCCGTACTGCTACTCGGCCCGCCCAGTGCCGCTGTCCACGCTGGTCAGGGTCGCGGGAAGCCGATGGACGGTAGAAGCGACGTTCCGGAGGTCGAAGGGACTGGCGGACTGGGCGAGCAGCAAGTACGCCGCTGGGACCCCTGGCACCGCTGGTCCACCTGGCCCCGACGCCACCCGTCAGACCTCCGCTTACGAAGATCACGATCTGAGGCTGGAGTGGCCGTTCGTCTCTCCCCCACGTGAGGGAGGCGGATGGTCCGCGCGGCGGATGTGGTCGGTATGGGTGCTGGGGATTCTTGAGTGTCAGTGATGCGGAACTGGGGGTCACGGTGTCTGTTCCTGCGAAATCGCGCACACGTACCGGCGCCAGCCCGGCGTTGGAGGACGCGGGGTGGGCGGTGTGGTCGCGGCGCTGGCCCGCGTGGGCGCCGCACGCCGCCGCGGTGTGGGGCGTGTCGTTCGCCGCCGTCCAGATCACGTGGGCTGCATCAGGCGCCACCGTGCCCTGGTCGCCGGATCTCGCGTATGCGCCGACGGTCCAGCTCCTCCTGGCGGCGATCGCCGTCCTGGCTGCGGGTGCCTGCCTGGCCACTACCCGGACGCTGCCCAAGGGTGGCCGAGTGATGGTGGCGGCGGTGCTGATCCTGGCGGTCCTGGTGTCTGTGATGGGGATGGCCAGTCTGCCGGCGTACTTCGTGGTGCTGGCGTCGTTCTCCGGGGTGGACAGTGTCACCGGCCTGGCGCATGACCTGTTGAGCGCGCTGGGCGCCGCCCTTCTCATCCTCGTCGCAATGTCGTACCGCCGACGGCTGCGAGGCAGGTGCCCTCGGTGCGGGCAGGACCACACAGGCGGTTTTGACGGTCCGCTCGCGCACCCTGGCCCGTCCCTCGCCTCGAAGCGAACCCGAGTCGCGGTCTACCTGCTCATGTGCGGGCTCCTGCCGTGGGCGGGGGTCAAGACCATATGGACGTTGGGCGGCGATGCCATCGGCGTCACGGCCCACCGGTGGCGGGAGGCGAACTCAGGCGAGTCGGGACTCGCAGAGGCCCTCGCATCGGTGGGAATCGATGTCACCGTGCTGGCCGCAGTGGCTGCGATCTTCCTGCTGCTGGGACTGCTGTACCCGTGGGGACAAGCGTTCCCCCGATGGACCCTGATCCTCTCCGGACGGCGGGTCCCACGCCTGCTGCCCCTGCTACCAGCGTGGTCGAGTTCCGTCGGCCTGTCGGCGTACGGAGTCTTCCTGCTGATCTACGCCCCGCTCAGTGCCACTGGAGTACTGCCGAAGCTGAAACCGTCGGGGGCGTTCACTAGCAGTTCCGGGATCACCTGGATGGTCGCCTTCGGCGGCCTGGCCTTCGCCGGCCTGGGCTTCGGCCTCATCGCGGCCGCCCGTTCCTACTCCGCCCGGACCCTCCCCATCTGTGCCAGTGCCGCCACCCCCGTACCGGCACCGTCCGCGTAGCGATCGAGCTCTGCCAGCCCCGCAGGCGGGGTTACGATCTACGGCTGGAGTACGAAGAGCCGTCCCGTTTGGTGCGGGGCGGCGTCCGGTTGGCTCGAGTGGGGCCGTACTCACCGCTCGGTGATCGGGCGTGCTCCGGCCGACTGGGTCGGCGTGGATCCACATCGATGAGGTGCCGTGCTGACTCGCTCACGGCGCGTCTCGCGGAGGTTGGATCAACTGTGTGGATTGAACTTGTCGAAACTCTTCCCGGGCCCGCGGTTCTCCGGCCCCCGGCTTCGGAGTCGGAGCTGCTCCGCTGCGCCTCATCCCTCGGGCATCCGCTGCCTGTGGACCTGGTCTCCCTGCTCCGTGAGAGCAACGGCATCGAGGGTGAGTACGGGGACGGGCTCATCTGGTCTGCCGAGCGGATCGCCTCCGAGAACCGGACCCTTCGCGATGACGGCGAGCTCGCAACGCTCTACATGCCGTTCGATCCGCTGCTCTTCTTCGCGGACGCCGGGAACGGTGACCTGTTCGCACTCCTGCCAGGTCTGCGGCGACCCGATGTCTTCGCCTGGAATCACGAGGACGACAGCCGTACGTGGGTGGCACCGAGTCTGGCCACATACCTTGATTGGCGGCTGACGGGGCAGATCAAGCCATGACAGCTCGGGCCGCGGAGCCAATTGGGGAAATTGCTGTGCCGCCACCCTGCGCAGCCCTCCGGCTTCACGGGTTCCAACCGCGGCACCACCAGGAATGCATACCGTGTTGACGCGTGAGAGTGCCAACAGAGCTCGATTACCGGCTCTTGGCGTACACGGCACCTCGACCGGCTACGGTCGGCTGCGGTACCGACGGGATTTGAACCCGCGGACAGATAGGGGCAGGTCCGCCCCGTCTCCGTCAGTCGCCGTGAGCGGGGCCTCGCCCACGTCGATCGCAATGGGCCGCTCTGCCACGGCACCGCAGCCTGCGGGAATGCGCGCCATCCCGCTCCGGCTCAAGGTAGAGGATCGGCCTCTGCGCAGCGAGCTCTTATCCAGCACCGGCAACCACTGCCGCAGGGCCGCAGAAGCTGAGCCACAGCCCGTGAAGTAGCAGCGGTGGGGCAGAAGTCGGAGATCTTGAGCGCTGTGGATGTCCACCAGGAATGACGTCACTCTGCGGTGGCGACGAGCGGGATCCGCGCGAATTGTTGGTCTGGCCGGCGCTGGTGGTGGGGCATCCTGCTGCGATGAATGATGTCGAGGTGACGTGGCAGTCGTGGTTGTCCGGACTCACACCGTCGAAGCGAGTCGCGGCGGAGTCGCTCCGGACGCAGTTCGAGGCCCTCGGTGCGGCTGACGCGCCGGATCGGGCGCGGTCCGAGATGGATGAGGACCTGCCTCAGCTGGCACGGCTCGTGCTGCTCCGCTCCTTGTGGCGGGGCGCGATCGACGGCTGGGCCGACCCGGGGGCTGTGGAACAGGTGCCAGCAGCTCGACGCTTGTTGGATGCAGGGGCAGCCCGGGACGACCTGGTGCTGCTGGCTCGGGCCGTCGCCTACGAAGCCGTACTCGCCGTGGTGGACGAGCTCGACTGCGGCGGGGACGTGAACGTGTCCGGAGTCGATGTCGGCTGGTCAGTCATGGAGTCCGGCGAGGACGGAGGTCTCACCGGCCGCCCCCTCTCGGGTCTTCACGAAGATCTGCTGACGATGGACCCGAGTGGACGCGAGGGCGCGGATCTGTGGCGTTAGTCTGGCCCTGCACAGCACGCTGAAACAGCGCGACTGGCCATCAGCGCAGCACGCTTTCGACACCTGACGCTGCTGTTTCAGCTCGGGGAGTTCCCCTCGACCGCCTCGTCCCCAGCTGCCAGTGGCACCCCTGGGCGCCGAGGGGGTGCTGCCGCCGTCCCTCCGCGAGCTCCTCCAGGACCTCATCGGCCGGAATGCCGCTCCTACGGAGGCGTAGGGTGCGCGGTACGGGCTGATGTCAGAGCCACGTCGTAGCGTCGAAGGCGAGGGTCCGGACCCCACGGACCACGCACGACGCGAGGAGCAGGCCATGGGCGAGATCAGTGTCGACCGGCAGCACCTTGACGGCTGCTGGCCGACAGCACGAGCACGTACGGAGCCCCCTACCAGCGAGCCTTCGCCGACATCGCCGAGGCCCGCCGCGGCCGGCCCGCCGCCGAGATCCTCCCGCTGTTGCGCCGGGCCGCCGCCGACGCGCTGCTCGGATTCACGGACACGGACCTGCGGGAGCAGGCGGAGGCCATCAGCGCGGGCGAACCGTACGTCCTGCGCGTCACGGTGGCCTGACCTCACCGCTCCGCGCCGCCTGCGGCGACCCCCCGCCGGGGTCAGGCCCTGCGCCGGCCACCTTCTCGTACGGCTCGGCCTTCGTCAGCGACGTCAGCTCCCGGCCCTTGGCCGTCAGGCCGGAGCGCGCCCGCTTCTTCGAAGCCGGGTCCTCTTCTCTCCGCCCGGCGCCCGACCTTCTCGCGGAGGGTGTCGTGGAACGACTCCGGCTCCCACTCCATGGCCAGAGCGTCGATCGGCTGCATGTCCATCGTCACCTCCGCCGCCGTCGCCTCGACCTTCCCAGGTAGGTCGGGCACCTCGGCTCTGGTGACGGCCGGGGCTTCTCGCGAAGGGGTGGCCGCGCCAGTCGTAACGGGAGCGGCGTGGGGTCGGGGGCTGTCGGGTTGCCCGTGCCGCCCCGTACTGTGCGGTAGCAAGGGGGGCCGTTGCTTTCGGCTGCGCGTCATGCGGCGCGGCATCCGTGGGCAAGGGCAACCGTGAAGACGACCACGGGGAGTCCGGGTGTTACGGGCGATAGCGAGTGCGGCTCTGGCGGGGGCGCTGGTGCTGGTCCCGGGGCCGGCCGCACAGGCGGACGGGGGCGCGCGGGTGGGGACGGTGATGCACCAGCTGCAGGGGCCCCACGGCTACACGCTGGCAAGAGCGGAATTGCTGAACAACGCCGGCCAGGTCGCCGGCACTGCTCACAACCCTTGGGGCCCGGCCGTTCACTTGCGGTGGGAGGCCGACGGGTCGTTCACCCGGCTGGCTGACCTCGGAGGTAGCGCCCAGGGTGCTGCTCTGATCGCCAGAGATCTCAACGACCGCGGGATCATCGCCGGCGACGCATTCACCCCCGACCAGCAGCAGCACGCCGCGACCTGGGATGCTACCGGCGCGATCCGGCGCCTGGAGGAACCGGCCGACTTCCTCTCCAGCTCGGCCGTGGACGTCAACAACGTCGGTGTCGCCGTGGGGTACCTCGGCAGGTACAGCACGACGCGCGCGGTGCGCTGGGACCGTGACGGGAGAGCGACGTTCCTGGAGGAGCTGCCGGATACCCTGCGCAGCAACGTCTACCGCATCAACGACAGCGGCGAGGCCATCGGCGAGATCGCCTTTTCCCAGTGGCACACCGTCGGGGTGCGTTGGGACGCCGCGGGCAAGCTCAAGGTCCTCAAGAGCACGGACGGACCGGCCGGCGGAGTCGACATCAACAACCGCGGCACCATCGCCGGCGCCTCGTACGACCCGACCACCCACACGCACGTGGCCGCCCGCGCCCTGAGATGCTGCGACTTCCGCCCGATGCAGGGCGCCAGCCCCGACAGCTCGATCAAGGACGTCAACAACCGCGACGTCTTCCTCGGCCACACCAAGAACGACGGAACAACCGAGACCGTGCGCTGGGACAACACCGGCGGCATGACCGTCCTCCGCCCCGCCCTGGGCGCCACGGACACGACCGTGCATCAACTGAACGACTCGGGTGTCGGAGTCGGGCATTCGGGTAACCGTGCCGCCTACTGGGACGCCAGCGGCCTGGGACAATACCTGCCGGTGCCGTCCAACGTCTCAGGTTCTTACGGCCTCAAGATCAACAACAGCGGTCAGATCCTCGGCTCGGCCTGGGTTGACGGGAGTCTCGTCAGCGTGGTCTGGAAGTAGGGCGATCGGGCCGTGCTGATGTGATGAGGAGCGATGCCCGGCAGGACTCGTCGTATCTGTCGGGCATCGCCGGTCCGGTGAGGACCCCGGCCGGGCTGGCCGAGCGGGCGGGCCGGGATGCTGGGCAGCGACGGCCTGGAACCCCCATCCGGGTACCGCAGTCCAGCTGACTGCAGGGTCACGATGCACCAGGCACCTTCGTCATGGGCGCCCACCCTCAGCGGGCCGGGTCGGGGCACGGCATTCGCACAGCGCTGTCATGCGGCGCAAGTGGTCTCGCATCACCTTCACCCACTGCTCTAGCCGGGGCCGGTGGGAGCCGCGGCATAGGCGCCCGGCAACGCGTTCGGCGACGGGATGGACGGACTGCGCGGAGCCCAGCTGACGAATGTCCAGGAGCGGCGGCGTACGGCAGAGCGGCAGGGCTCTCCGGCCGTACCTGGTGATGTTCATGCGCAGGAGAGTGCACACCTCGGCGGCTTACCGTCTCGGGCTGCCGCGGCGGCCCGCCCGACGGGAGCTGCGGCAAAGACTTGGTGATGGCTTCCCCTCCGGCGGGAAGCACCCCGCGGAGCGTTGGTCGGCAACAGCCGACCCCCTGCGGGTAGGCCCCTGCGCGCCGCCCAGGGCGCGGCCGGGGGCCGGCCGGCGTCCGGCGGGGCCGGGGCCTGGCCGCGGCAAGCAGTGCAAGCCGATCGGGGACGGGCCGTGGGCTACGCGTTCGTCGGATGAGCACGTGAAGGCGTGAGGGCGATGGCGATGAGGAGTACGAAGGCGAGGACGGCGGTGCCGGTGCGGGCGTCGTTGAAGAGTTCCCAGCGGTGCAGGATCTGCGCGTGGTCAGGCGGCGCGGTGGTGGCGGCCCATGCCTTGATGCGGCCGTTGATCGGGACGTTTCCGAGCCGTGTGATCAGGAACGAGGCAACGGTCAGGAGCCCCGCTGCCCCGGCCTGGCGGCGGGCCCGGCCGCGTACGGACGCGGCGAGCGCCAGCGTACTGAGGGCCGAGGCCGCCATGGTGGCCTGCATGGTGATGCCGTTCATCTTCATCAGCTCGGCGTGGAAGCCGAGCCGCATCTCGATCGGCACCGCGTTGAAGGTCGGGACGAGGTTGGCGGCCCCGTAGCCGAAGGCGCCGGCCAGCAGGCCCGTGGAGAGGAGTGCCAGGCCCAGTAGGAGCCGGGAGCGCACGGCCTTCACCGCGCGGTGAAGCGGGCGGCAGCCTCGCCGCCGAGGCGGCCGGACGGCAGACGGCGGCCGACTGCGAGCAGGAGGAGGTCCTGGGCGGCTCCGTACACGGGCGCCGTACCGAGGCCGTACGACCAGTCGATGGCCTGCGCGCACGACCGGACCCCCGTGAGGTCGACGCCGAAGAACTTCAGGCCGCGCGTCTTGAGGTCGTCGAGCAGGATGCGCAGCCGGGCCTCGGGAACGCGCCGGTCGAGCCCGAGGGCGGTCGTGACGTCCGGGCCGTGGACGACGTCGTGGCCGAGGGCGGCGGTGAGTCCGCCGACCGGAGGGGTCCACGGGTGGTGGGCGTTGTCGCGGAGCAAGGCGCTGAGCCGGGTGGGGCAGTGGGCGGCGGCGTCCCGGCGGGCGACGCGGTCGGTCATGCGGTGGAGGCTGCCGCGGGGCTTGAGTAGTTCGCCCAGGGTGGCGGGGAGGGAGAACCAGAACCCCTTTGACATGTGGGCGACGACCTCGCGGACGGTCCGGCCCGCGCCCAGGCCGGGGGCGTTCCGGACCTTGTCCACGAGGGCGTCGAAGAGTGCGGCGGGCTCGCGGCGTTCGGCGGCTATGGCGGCCTTGATCTGCATGTGATCAAGCCTGCGGGGCGCTGATCCATATGGCCAATAGATGGTTCTGCTGCCACCCAGCATCGCTGGTTATGGGACTCCGGCAGCTGCGCTATTTCGCCCCCGTCGTCGCAGCGGTGGCGAGCAGGCCGTGCCGTCGGGTGCCGGTCCGGAAGCCGGTCGATTGCCGTGAGCGTGCCCGTTCCTACGGGAACGTGGAGCGGCACCGGCTCCCGGGCCGGGCGCGGTACCGACCAAGCCCCTCACCGCCCCTGCGGATGCCCGGGCGGACAAGCCGCGTGTTCACGTCACCAGTCGCAGCGACGTTCCCGCAATGCCCACTCGTACGCTCTGGCCCCAGGTCAGTTCCAGGGCATCGGCCTCCATCCCGTCTCCGAAGACGACGATGCGGTCCGACTCCACGGTCAGGCGCAGTTTCTGCGCCCGTCCGAGCTCACCGGCGACCCTCGTCGTTCCGGTCGCGGGCGAGGGCCAGGCTTCGCGTACGAACCACAGGAGCCGCGGGTCGCACGGCGCGGGCAGCTCCGCGGTGCTGCCGCGCTCCAGCCACAGGGAGCGCAGCCAGCCGGTGGCGCCCGTGCCGGTGCCCACCAGCACTCCGGAGGATGCCTGGGCCTCGCCCTGGCCGTTCTCCGTGTCCGGGCCCAGGCGGTAGCGGGCCGTCTGATGGCCGGGAGGGCCCAGGTAGATCTCGTTCAGCGCCAGGATGCGCTGGCTGTCGTCGGCGACGGCCTCGACCATGGTCAGCTCATCCGCCCGGCCCCCGGCAGCGATCGCGGCGCGCAGCAGGGCGGCCGTGTCGGCGCAGCGGTGACGGACCAGGATTCCCGCGTTGCGCCCCGGGTCGGTGTCGATGCCCACGACAGGCTGCCCGCACAGGTATTTCGCGGTGTTGGCTACCAAGCCGTCCTGGCCGACCACGACCACCACGTCCTGCGGGGCGAACAGGAAGCGGTCCAGGTCCGCCCGCTCCACCCGGGAGCTGCGCCAGGTGAGCGGCACCGCCGCCGCCACCTCCCGCAGCGCCTGTTGCACGCGGTCGTGGCGGCGGACCAACTCGTCGATCGAGCGGCCCCGGCTGGAGAGGAAGAAGGCGGCCTGCCCGTGCGTCCCGTGCCGGGCGAGGAGTTCCTCGTACTCGGTCCTGCGGTGCACGAGCACGGCCCGCGGGGCCAGGCTCACGCGCCCGCTCCGCCCTCGGGACGCCCGAGCCGGGTGAGGAGCCCGGTGAGGACGTCCGGAGAGAGGGTGATGCTCTCGATCCGCGGCAGGTTCTCCGCCAGCCGGGTCGCCGCCATGGCGCGCAGCGTGCCCGGGTCGGCTTCGCCGTGCACCCGCAACCAGGCGGCCTGCGCCTCGGCGCGTGCCGCGCCCGTCTCGCGCGCCGCTTCGGCGTCCGCGCGGGCCAGGGAGACCTTGCGGGCCGCCTCGGCTTCGGTCCGGACGGCGTCCGCCGCCGCGTTCTCCTCCGCCTCGCGGCGGGCGTTGATACCGCGCTGGTCGACCAACTGCTCCTCGCGACGGGCGAGTTCGATCTGACTGGCCAGCTCGTTCTCCGCGATGGCACGCTCGCGCTCGACGGCAACGGCCCGCCGTTCGTAGGTGGCCCGGTCCGCCTCCTGCTGGATCTGCTCGCGGGCCGGAGTGCGCAGGGCGCGTTCCACCTCGGCCTCGGGGCGGATCGCCACGACGCGTACGGCCACCACGTCGATGCCGGTGGCCGGGAGCCTGGGCTCGGCGGCGAGACCGTCGGTGACCCGCTGCCGCACGGAGGTGACGCCATCCACCAGGGCGACGGCCAGCGGGGTGCGGGCCAGTACGTCCAGTGTGTGCTGCTGTGCAGTCTCGGTGAGAAGAGTGGCGATCTGCTCCAGGGGAGCGCCGCGCCAGCTGCCGGTGTCCGGGTCGACGGAGAAGTCGAGCCGGTCTGCCGCCTCGGCCGGGTCGCTGATCCGGTAGGTGACGGTGGCCTGCACGGTGACGTCCTGGAAGTCGGCGGTACGGGCGTGGAAGGCCATGGCCAGCTCCCGGTCATCGACCGGCACTTCGGACAGCGCCGCCGACAGCGACCGGTACCAGAAGCTGAGCCCCCGGCCGTCATGGACGAGTCGGCCGCGCTTGTGGTGGCGGACGTGAGCGTTGGGCGCGGAGCGCAGATGACGCCAGCCGAAGCGCCGGGTGATGTCGGCCATGGTGAACCCCCTTTATTTCGTCGATGTGACGATAATAAGTATGCGTCATATCGTCAAGCGGACGAGAAGCGGTCCGGCTGTCTCGGTCGAACCTCGGAACACGCCGAAGCCAGGCCGGAAGTTCCGAAGCGGTAACCCCCGGGCCGGCGGCGCAATACCGCCACCGGCCCTCCTTCCCTGATGGGCGTCGATGGTTGCGCATCGACCGGCGTCAGGGGCGTCACAGGGTCACAGGGCGTTGAGTTGCCCTGGATTCCGCTCGGGCTTACCCACGACCTGGTCCGCCGTTTCTCCGCCCTGCTCGACAACCGCGGCGCGGGGCCCTTGAACGACTGGCTGAACGACCTGGCGAACTGCGGACTGGCCCCTGTCGCCGGTTCCATCAGGCGTTTCTGCAGCTCGACGTTGGTGATTCGGCCTCGTTGACCCCGGAGTTCGCTCCGGCGTCCCGCTTCTGGGCCACCGAGTCATCCTCATTGCCCGCCTCCGCCGGCGCTACGCGGACCAGCCGACCGCCTCCACGCGCCGCCGTGGACCGGAAACGAAAAAGGCAAGGAGAGCACTCTCCTTGCCACTCTCAACTTATAGCGCGACCCGGGGCTTGCCGCAAGGCCCCGGGCAGGGCGCAGAATCGTCGCCCGAGTCATGACCGCCCCGGAGGCATCGCAGTGAACGAGCAGTACGTGTGGGACTTTCACCAAGTGGACGCGACCCAGGTCGCGACCGTCGGCGGCAAAGGCGCACACCTGGGCGCCCTGTCGCGCATCGAAGGAGTGCGCGTCCCGGGGGGCTTCTGCGTCACGACCGGAGCCTTCCAGCGGATCATCGCGCAGGCACCTCCGGTCGGCGACCTGCTCGACCGGTTGTCGCACGTGAACCTGGACGACCGGGAAGCGATCCGCACGCTCAGCGCGCAGATCCGCCGGACCGTCGAGAAGACCGCGGTCCCGGACGATCTCGCGGCGGCGGTCACCCGTGCACTCGCCCGGTCCGGCGAACGGGCCGCCTACGCCGTTCGGTCCAGCGCCACGGCGGAGGACCTGCCGACGGCCTCCTTCGCCGGCCAGCACGACACGTACCTCAACGTCGTGGGGCCGACGGCGATCCTCCAGCACATCAGCCGGTGCTGGGCCTCGTTGTTCACCGAGCGCGCCGTGGCCTACCGCCTTCGCAACGGCATCGACCACCGTACGGTCCACATGGCCGTGGTCGTGCAGCAGATGGCCTTCCCGCACGCGTCCGGCATCCTGTTCACGGCCGATCCCGTCACGGGCAACCGGAAGGTCGCCACCATCGACGCCGGATTCGGCCTCGGCGAGGCACTGGTCTCCGGCCTGGTGAACCCGGACGTCTTCACCGTGCGCGACGGCGAGGTCGTCACCCGGACGATCACCGCCAAACAGCGCGCCCTGACCTCCCTGGCGGCCGGCGGCACGCACGAGGTGGCGGTCCACCCGCAGCAGCAGGAGCAGCCGGCGCTGACGGATGCGCAGGCCCTACGGCTGGTCGAGCTCGGGCGGCGGATCGAAGCGCACTTCGGCTGCCCCCAGGACATCGAATGGTGCCTGGTGGACGACGGCTCGGACGACGGCTTCCGGATCGTGCAGAGCCGGCCGATCACGACGCTGTTCCCCGTCCCGGAGAGCGGCGACCGGGACGACCACGTCTACGTCTCCGTCGGCCACGGGCAGATGATGACGGACCCCATGAAGCCGCTGGGGTTCTCCATGTGGCAGCTGACGGCCATGGTGCCGATGCACGAGGCCGGCGGGCGGCTGTTCGTGGACGTCACCCAGCGCCTGGCCTCGCCCGCGAGCCGCACCGTTCTCCTGGACGCCCTCGGCAAGGGCGACCCGCTGGTCCGGGACGCTCTGGAGACGGTCCTCGCACACAACGACTTCGTTCCCTCGCCGCTCCCTCAACCGGGCCCGGTCCCCGGCGGCCTGCCGCCCGGCGGTGGCGGTGCGCCCGACGACCCGATCGAGACCGATCCGGCCATCGTCACCGAACTCATCGAGCGCAGCAGGGTCTCCCTCGCCGCCCTGGAGCGCGACATCCGGACGAAGAGCGGACCGGCGCTGTTCGATTTCCTGCTGGAGGCCTTCGAGGAGCACAAGCGCCTCCTCAGCGATCCGCTGAGCATTCAGGCGATCATGGCGGGCATGGAGGCCACGTGGTGGCTCAACGACAAGCTGGGGGAGTGGCTGGGAGAGAAGAACGCCGCCGACACGCTGACGCTGTCCGCCCCTGACAACATCACCTCGCAGATGGGGCTGGCCCTACTCGACGTCGCGGACGTCATCCGTCCGCTGCCGGAGGTGGTGGCGTTCCTGCGCGACGTGCAGGACGACGGCTTCCTGGACGAGCTGGCGAAGCTCCCGGGAGGACCCGGGGCCCGCGACGCCATCGAGACCTACCTCGACCGGTACGGCATGCGCTGCGTCGGCGAGATCGACATCACCAGGCCGCGCTGGCGCGAACAGCCCAGCACGCTGGTCCCTGTGATCCTCGACCACGTGCGCACCTTCGAGCCGGGTGCCGCCGAGCGACGCTTCGAGCTGGGGCGGCAGAAGGCGCACCGGATGGAACAGGAGGTGCTGACACGCCTGCGCGCCCTGCCGGACGGGGACCGCAAGGCCGACGAGACCCGGCGGATGATCCACCGGGTGCGCACCTTCATCGGGTACCGGGAGTACCCCAAGTACGCCATCATCAGCCGCTACTTCGTCTACAAGCAGGCCCTGATGGAGGAGGCCGAACGCCTCCTGCAGGCGGGCGTGCTCGCCGAGCGGGAGGACGTCTTCCATCTCACCTTCCCGGAGCTCCACGAGGTCGTCCGCTCCGGCCGGCCGGTCGACCCGCGGCTCGTCCGGCAGCGCAGGGAGGCGTTCCGGGCGCACCACGCGCTCACTCCGCCCCGCGTGCTCACCTCGGACGGCGAGGCCCTCACCGGCTCCTACCGCCGGGACGACGTCCCGTCCGGCGCCCTGGCCGGCGTGGCGGTCTCGGCCGGGACCGTCGAGGGACGGGCCCGGGTCGTCCTCGACATGGCGCAGGCCGATCTCGAAGCGGGCGACATCCTGGTCACGGCCTTCACCGACCCCAGCTGGTCGCCGCTGTTCGTCCGGATCGCGGGCCTGGTGACCGAGGTGGGTGGCCTGATGACCCACGGCGCGGTGATCGCCCGGGAGTACGGTCTGCCGGCCGTCGTCGGCGTGGAGCGGGCCACCCGCCTGATCCGGGACGGCCAGCGGATTCGCGTGCACGGCACCGACGGGTACGTCGAGATCCTCCCCTGACCGGCCAGAGCGGCCGCGCCGGCAGTTCGCGCCACCGCCGCGCAACCGCGTGAGGGGACGATCACTGGCCGGGTGAGCCGACGACCGTGAGGGTGCCGGTTAAGGCGCGCACCGAGCAGGCGACCGCGGAAGGCCGGCGCAGCCGCACACCGTCCTCGGGGGCAGAGGCCTCCAGGGCGGGGCCGCGGGCGCGGTCGCGGAGTGTCGCGGCGGTCCGGCCTGGTCCGCTTCGGGAGGCCGTGGCAGGCGCCGGTGACGCCACGTAGCGGCCCGGCAGGGGAGCACGCGCCGCGGGGCGCCCTCATTCCACCTCACGGAGCAGGTGGGTCGCGATCCTGCCCTGAGGGCGTCAGGATGGCGTCTCCTCGGTCAGCAGGGCGAGGAGGCCGGGGAAGCGCTGCTCGATGTCGGCGCGCCGCAGAGTGGCCATGCGGCTGTTGCCACGGTTCACCTGCTGGATCAGGCCCGCCTCGCGCAGGACGCGGAAGTGGTGGGTCACGGTTGCTTTCGACACGGGCAGTGTGAACGAGCTGCAGGTGCGGGCCGTGCCCGCGGCTGCTGCCGCCAGTTCGCGAATGACCGTGCGGCGGAGCGGGTCGGCGAGGGCGGCGAGGACCTTGCCGAGCTCCATCTCGGCAAGGTCCGGGTGGCCTTCTGCGTCGGGCACGGGTCTTCCCCCAAGGTCGTGTGCGGCACGGCATCGATCAGGTACGAGTTGCATCGTACCTTGAAGATCGCTAACGTGTCGCAGGTACGAAACTCACCATACCTTCCTCGTTCGGCTGCCCACGCGGGCGGCCGGATCGTCAAACCAGGGGGACACCCATGACCGAGCCACTCGTCACCCTCGTCGGGACCGCCCGGCCGCGGCCGGAACGCGCCGCAGAGCTGCAGGAGTTGCTGTTGTCCTTCGTCGAGCCCACCCGGCGGGAACCCGGCTGCCTGGAGTACCACTTCCACGAGGACCGTGACCGCCCCGGCGTGTTCGTCTTCTACGAGGCGTGGCGCTCGCAGGCCGACCTCGACGCCCACCTCGCGCTGCCGCACCTGCGCGAGTTCTGGGACCGGCGCATGGAATACCTCGAAACCGATCTGGAAATCAGCTTCCTCACCATGCACAGCCCCTACGGCCATTTCGCGACCTGATCGGTCTGCCGAGGAACGGTGCGACGGCGGCGAGGACCAGGCGCTGGAACTCGGTCGGGTCGAGCGCTCGAACTCTCACCGCAGCGGCCGGCCGGGGGTCGAGCCCGTACTGGCGCGCGACCCCCGGCGACCCACCAACCGCCATGCCTGGGCGGTGTGCGCGAGCAGGTCCGGCGTGGGGACCGTGACCAAGCATCCGGCCAGGCGCTGCGCGCCACTCACGGGTCTCGGCACCGGCGTCGGCGTCGGCGTCGGTGAAGACCCCCTCACCCGGCAGCAGCGGCGGTCGCACGGGGTGCCGGGCAGGGGAGGGGCGCCGGGATGTCCGACGAGGAGTGAGCTGGGAAACCCGCAGCGTGCCCGTGGGTCATCGAAGGCGGTCGATGAGGTCCGGCAGGTCAGCGAAGGAATCGAGGACGTGGTCGGGGGCGTCGGAGGCGCCCTGGTGGGTTGCCGGAGCATACTTGCCGGTCTTCACCAGGACTCCGGTGATGCCGCAGCGCTGCGCGGCCAGCACGTCGGTTTCGATGTCGTCGCCGATCATCAGCGTTTCGGCGGGGTCGGCGCCCAGTTGGGCGAGAGCGTTCTCGAAGAACGCGGGCGCCGGTTTGCCCGTTACCTCCGCCCGCGTGCGCGCCGCCTTCTCCAGGCCTTCGAGAAAGGCTCCGGTGTCGAGGTCGAGTCCTCCCTCGGTACGCCAGTACAGGTTACGGTGCATCGCCACGAGACGGGCCCCTCGCTGCAGGTAGCCGAAGATCCGGTTCAGGGCCTGGTAGTCGAACTCCGGACCGGCTCCGCCCAGGACGACCACGTCCACCTCTCCTTCGTCGACGAAGGTGGCCCCCGTCAGGTCATCCCGCACGTCCCCGTTGTTGAGCAGCACACATCGGGCACCGGGGAAATGCTCGCGCAGGTAGGCCGCCGTGGCGGCCGGAGCGGTCAGGACGTCCTGCTCGGCGATGGGAAATCCCAGGTCGGACAGGCGCGCGGCGATGGAGGCGCGGGTCCGGGAGGTGGTGTTCGTCAGCAACACCAAGTCGATACCGGATGCGCGCAGCCTCTCCATGGCCGCCACCGCGCCGGGCAGAGCCTTCCAGGACACGGTGAGGACCCCGTCGATGTCGATGAGAACGGCTCGGATTCGCTTCATGGAGCCGACGGTAGCCCGGGGAACGGCCCGACAGGCCGCACTGCCCGCGGGTCCCGTCGTGCTCGATCACATGGAAGGTCACCGTCTGTCCCGTCAGCGGTGTGCCCGTCGCGGGGTTCTGTGTGCACACCCGCCGGTTGGACTCCTGCGGCATCATCCGCTCCTGCAACACGTCCTTGACGATGATGCTCCCGTTGCCGGGTAGGCCTGGCGTGCCACCTTCATGCCCTTGCCGATGAAGGCGCCACGCCCGATCGGGCACTGTGATGCACGTGGCGCACGGCACCCGTGCCGGACGGTGCCGGTGCCTTCGGGGTGCGGCCTCCTGGGGCTGCGGGCGCCCAGCGTGCCAGTACGAGACCGCGCCGCCGGGGCGGAGGGGTAGGCGAGATGCCCAACTCCCGCAGGCGGTCGCCGAGCCGGAACTCGATGTGGTCGGGTCGTCCGAACTTCCGTCGTACGCGTACGGCCACGGGCAACTTCCCCGCGTCTGCCCTGTACGGCCGGGCGGCGCGAGGCCGCATGTGCACCTGACGTGCCCGACGCGCCCCCGCGGTACTCCGCAGTCCCGGCCCGCTACGACAGTCGGCTGGTCCGCGGCCGACTCGGTGGCGCGGGCCGGGCGGTCCCGAGCGTGAGCTGGTAAGCCGTCACTTGTCACTCTCCTGTCACTCACCACAAGGAGGATGCTCCATGCCGGGCACGCCGACGTCCCGACGACTCAACCGCCTGTTCGCCGCCTGCCTGGGCGCGCTGCTCGCGGTCGCGATGCAGGCCGCTCCCGCCCGGGCCGACGTGGGGGACGTGACGGAGTACCCGATCACGACGCCCGAGAGCTTTCCCGCCGGGATCACGGCGGGTCCGGACCGGGCGATGTGGTTCACCGAGTCCGGTACCGACAAGATCGGACGTATCACGACGGGCGGCATTGTCACCGAGTACGCCGTTCCCACCGAGGCGAGCTTCCCCTTCGACATCACGCAGGGCCCCGACCGCGCGCTGTGGTTCACCGAGGGTGCTGCCGACAAGATCGGGCGGATCACGACCGCGGGCGCGGTCACGGAGTTCCCCTTGCCCGTACCGGGCAGCTTTCCCACAGGCATCACACTCGGTGCCGACCGTGCCCTGTGGTTCACCGAGAACGGTACGAACAAGATCGGGCGGATGCGGCCTGATGGCACCGTCACCGAGTACGCCATCCCCACACCGGACAGCTTCCCGTACCACATCGCGGCCGGCCCCGGCGGCGTGTGGTTCACGGAGTTGATCGCCGGCAAGATCGGCCGTGTCGACTCCTTCGGCAACGTGACCGAGTACCCGCTGCCCACCGGGTTCGAGTTCCCGTCCGACATCGCGGCCGGCCCCGGCGGGATGTGGTTCACCGCGTCCGACCAGATCGGGCGGATCACCCCATCGGGCTCCCTCACGCTCTTCCCCCGGCCGAACCCGGGCGGAGGCGCCGACGGAATCACCCGCGGCCCCGATGGGAACATGTGGTACGCCGACCAGTTCGGCCACATCGGGCGGATCACCCCGACGGGGGCCATCACCGAGTTCCCGGTACCGGGCGGCCCGGACAAAGTGCCCTTCAACATCGCGACCGGCCCTGACCGGAACGTCTGGTTCACCGAACTCCTCGGCAACGCCATCGGCCGCCTCGAAGCCCTCCCGGGCCGGGAGGGCAGACCGAACGCCGCCGCCCCGCAGTCGACCCCGACCGGTACGCGCCACGAGCGCCCCCGCCGCTTGTTGCCCTGCGGCACTGCGACACCCCCCAGGGCGGCCTCGTTCTGCCGCTGACGACACATCCGGGCCCGGCCCTCAGAACAGCCGTGCCGGGCCCGGAGGCCAGCGGCCCCAACGTAACGGTGAGAGTCCTTCTGCGGACCAGGACGGGTTGCCGCCAGGCTCGACGCCGGTGATCCGGCATGACTCGCACCACAACTGGCGCCCCGTCAGGGGCTGCCGTTCCCCCGGGACGTCTGCCGGACATCGGCACCGACCCGGCCCACCCACCGGTGTTCCGGACCGTCGAGGGCGGCGCCGACACCGTGGACCGAGCGTCCCTGTGGCCACGTCCCCATGGGTAGCCTGCACCGGTGCCCCGCCTCCACGCCGCGCGCGCCGCCCGAACCCCTACGGGCGCCGAGTGCTCAGCGCAACCGCGGTGTACGCGACCCGCGCGTCCCGATCGGTGTCGACGAGCGACACCATCACCGGATTGCTCCCGACCGGCGCCGAGGCCGTGGCCCGGACACGAAGTCGCTCCACCCACACCGCGTCCCGTGCGAGCCCGGTACCCCCACGTACGAGCGAGTAGGGCAGCACATCATTGGCCACCCGCAGCTCCGCGGCCCGCCACACCCCACTCCGCGCATCCCACCGCTCAAGCACGTACGCCGGCCCCGAACCGCCATCGGGCTCGCCCGGCACGGACTCCACCTGAAACACCAGCGCCAGGTGCCGATAGGCCACGGCGTTCCCATTACGCACCGTCACCGTGAACTCCTGGGCGCCGCCACCGCGAACCAACCGCACCCGACCCCCGTCGGCACCCACCCACATCCCCAGCCGCGTACCCGCCATCACCGCGGGGGAGGGATCAGCCGGCCGCCCGCCGCTCACAGAGGCCGGAGCCGAGCCCGCACCACCAGCTCCGCCGGCTCCTCCAGACGGCGTAGCCGAGGCGCCTCCACCCCCCGACGGAGCGGTGCCGGACGGCGTGACCTCCGGTGACGCTGCCCCCTGCGAGGCGACGACCCCCGTCGGCCCGTCCGCAGCCCCACCCGAAGCGGCACCCACCCCGGACGGCGACGGCCCACACCCCGCTACTACGGCGGCGATCACCGGCCCTGCGAGGGCACCACACCACCGCGACACACGGGACCGCAACGACGCGGCGTCTCTCTCCGACATGACGTGGGACCGTATCGACCCCCAGCCACCCTCCGGACGCGATCCGGTAACACTCGGGCATCACCTCCGCGCACGGTCGTCGAGGCCGACCGGCTCTTCGGCAGGGGGATGATGCCGGCCCAGGGGCGAACTGGTACCAGCAAGTCGAGTGCAAGTTTGCTGCAACTGGGCTTCGCAGACTGGGTGTCGTGTTGCCCTTACCGCTCTCGGAGAATCCATGCTGAACTGTTTCCTGGCCCCTCGCCGGGCCCTGGGCGTGCTCGCCGCGGTCCTCGCCGCTGGTATTGCCCTCACGGCGTCGCCGGCCCGGGCCCATCCCATCCCAAACCGCGACTACGTGAGCGAGATACGGCCGCTGCACACGTCTGGCAAGTGCCTGGAGATTGCCGACCGGCGCACCGACAACGCGGCGCCCGCCCGGCTCTGGGAGTGCACCGGGCAGCCGAACCAGCAGTGGCGGATGTCCGTGGACCGCACGTACCCGACCCGCTATTTCATCAAGAACGTCCACAGCGGCAAGTGTCTTCAGATCGGGAACCTGGCCAGAATCAACGGCGCGGGTGTCAATCAGTGGGACTGTAATGGCAGCCCGAACCAGCGTTGGGCCCGTACCGACCGCAACCCCGACGTGGTGGTCGGGGAACGGTTCGACGGCGGACCGCTCCTCTGCCTCGACGTCACCGACTGGCAGACCCACAACGGCGCGCGCGTACAGGTCTGGGACTGCAACCCCGCCGCCGCCAACCAGAGATGGATGTGGCATCTCAAGTTGTGACTCCGGGGTGACCTGTGCCCGCACTCGGCGTTCACGCCGCGGCAGCAACGGCTCCAGGCCACAACTGATCCGACACGATCGACGGTGACGCTCCCACGCAGGACCGAACGCTCAACTCGTGCCCCGGACAAGGCGACCGGGACCGATCCACCTCATTGTGTCAGCCGTTGTGAAACGTGGCCGGGACCTTGGCCCGCCGACCGTCCCCGGCGGACACCGAGATCACCGTGGTCAACGCAGAGCCGGACTTCGTCCAGCGGCTGCGTTTCGCCGCAGCTCTCGCGTGCGCCGAGGTCCGTGGGGTCGTGAGGGCCGCCCGGAGCGGGTGGTGACGTTCCGGCCGGCCTCTGGGGCTTCAGGCCGTCGGGCACTTGGCGCGGGCGGTGAGGCGTTCCCAGTTGCGGTGGCCGATGTCGGCCTTCTGCTCGTCGGTGAAGGGCGAGTTCTCCAGGAAGGAGCGGGCTTCGCCGTTGCTGGTGTCGACGTAGGAGAATCCGCCGGGGCGGAAGCCGTAGGTGAAGGGGTAGTCGGTGGAGTACAGCATGCGGTCGGTGCCCATCACTTCGGCGGTCCAGCGCAGGTACCGGGGGCTGTTGGTGCCGCTCCCAGCGACCCAGAAGTTCTGCTTGAAGTAGTCCGCCAGGGGCTGGCGCAGGCGGCCTGCTTCGCCGAAGAAGCCGGTGTGGTCGAGGTAGAACAGCGCCACCTCGCCCCAGTGCCCGGCGATCACCTGCAGGTCGGGGAACCGGTCGAAGACTCCCGAGAAGATCATGCGCAGGTACTGGACGCCGAGGTCGTAGTACCAGCCGAGCCCGGCTCCGGCCAGGACGGGGCCCATGGGCTCGGGGAGGTCGGAGTAGTAGGCGTCGATGACGGGCTGGACCGGTGTCTGCGGGTGGAAGTGCAGCGGCACGGCAAGACGCTCGGCCATCGCGTACAGCTCGTCGTTGTCCGGGTGGTCGGCCAGCTTGTCCCCGGTGCGGCCGTACAGCATGGCGCCGGGGAAGCCCAGCTCGCACACGGCGCGCTCCAGTTCGGCCGCGGCCGCGGCCGGCGACTGGGTGGGAATCGCGGCGAACGCCTGGAAGCGGTCGGGTCGGGAGGCGACGATGTCGGCGAGCTGGTCATTGGCCTCGCGCGCCACCGCGACGGCGTCGGCCTCGGGCAGGTCCTGCACGCCCGGAGACGACAGGGACAGCACGGCGACGTCGATGCCCTGGTCGTCCATGTGGGCCAGCCGCTGCTCGCCGACCTCGTGCAGGTTCTTCGCGATCGGGCTGTCCCCGAAGCCGCGCGAGAAGATCTGCGGCGATCCGGCCCGCTGGTACGCGTCGTAGACGGCCGGTACGACGACGGTCTCTTCCACCCCGATGATCCGCAAACGGTCGGACATGACGGTTCTCCTCGCACACCGATGTTTCCAGTGGAACTCATCCAACGTTACCACCGATAATTTCGACGGCAACATGAAATCGATAACAGCGATAGCGTCTCGGTCCCGATGACGCTACCGTTGCTTCCATGCCTGTTGAACCGAACCTCGCCCGGCGCGCCGCGGAGCCCGGCACTGCCGCGCGAGAGCAGACGCGCCGCCGGATCATCGAGGCCGCGACCGGCCTGCTGGAGCGCGGGGGCCGCGACGCGGTCACCACCCGGGCGGTCGCCGACGCCGCCGGACTGCAGCCGCCAGCCCTCTACCGGCTGTTCGGCGACAAGGAGGGGCTGCTGGACGCAGTGGCCGAGCACGGCTTCACCCGGTTCCTGGCAGCCAAGCAGCAGATCGAACCCGCACCGCATGATCCGGTCAAGGAACTACGCGACGGCTGGGACACCGTGGTCGAGTTCGGCCTGGCCAACCCCGCGCTGTACGCACTGATGTACGGCGAACCCGCCCGGTCCACGACCGTGTTCCGGATCGGCCTCGAACATCTCATGGACCGAATCCGCCGCATCGCCGCCGCGGGGCTCCTGCGCATGGAAGAGGGACTCGCCGCCCAGATCGTCCACGCCACCGCCAGCGGCGCCGTCCTGACCTGGCAGTCGGTCCCCGAGCCCGAGCGAGACCCCGCGCTCCTTGTCGCCCTGCGCGAATCGATGATCACCACCATCACCACCCAGGAGCCGGCTGTGGAGGAACCGGGGCCGGGCGGCGCTGCCCGTGCCCTGCGTGCAGCACTGCCCGGCCAGAACGCCCTCAGCCAGGCCGAACAGCAACTTCTGACGGAATGGCTCCGGCGACTGTCCGCATAACCGCCCCACGACCGGCCTCCAGTCCATGATCGTAGGCTTGGCATAGTGATTTTCAGCCATTTCCGAAATCAGGAACAGCAATGAGACTGCTGAGGTGAATCGGCACCGTTGCAGGGGCGACCTCCACTGACCTGTGCAGACTGGAGGTGTGCGCGAGATGCCCGTCGGTTGGACGGCGGAGCGCGAGCCCCTGCTCGCTGCAGCCGTCGTCGAGGCCGTCGATGCAACCGGCGCGTATGCGGCGAGTGTCTTCCTTCGCTCTCGCGACCGCCGGTCCATCGTGCTGACTGCGACGTACGGGACAACACCCTCCCTACTCGGTGGCTGGCGTCTCATTCCGGTGAGCAGTCCCATCCCCGTCGCCGTGGCATACAGCACCGGGCGCACCGTCCACCTGGCCGACGCGGACGAGACGATGCGCCGGTTTCCCCAGCTCGCCGTGGCGCTGCCGTACGCCTTCGGCTCCTGCTCCGTGCCGGTGGCCGCAGCAGGGGAGACTTTCGGATCGCTGGCGATCGTCTGGGCGACCTCACCCGGCAACGAGGGCGTTTCCAAGACTCGGCGCCGCAGGTTGCGCTCCATCGCCGGGCGGCTCGGCGACTCCCTGATGGCCCTGCGTGCCCGTACCGGCGATCCGGTGGAATGCGATCCGGGTACGGCTCCGGTCGAGATCCCGGCTCCCGTCGCCAGGGCTGTGCTGGTGGGCCTGTTCGACTGGGACCTGGCCTCCGGCACGTTCACCGTGGACGACGAGTTCTGCGCGGCCTTCGGTCTCGATCCCGGTGCATTCGACGGCCGAGCCGAAACGCTGGCTGCCTGCCTGCATCCCGGCGATTTCGCCGCGTTCCGGGCCCTTGCCCGGGAGGCATCCGGCGGAAGCCGGATCACGGCGCGCCGCCTTCGGATACGGGAGCGCGGGGGCAGCGAGCGCCACCACACGGTGGAGTTGTGGGCGCGCCGACTGGAGACCGATGACGCGGGGGCGCGCATCCACCTGATCGGTTCGGTCGTGGACGCCCGGGCGGGCCATGCGGCTCTGGTCGCGGTCGAGCGGTTGCGGGACGGGGTGTTCTCCCTCGCCCCTGACGGGCGGGTGACCTACGCCAACCCCAGCGCTCTGCGGCTGTTGGGCGTTTCCGGTGAGCAGGTGCTGGGCCGGGTTCTGTGGGACGTGGTGCCCTGGCTGTCGGACCTGGACGTCGAGTACCGGCACCGGTCCGCGATGATTTCCCAGACACCGTCGTCCTTCCTGGCACGCTGCTCGCCCGACCAGTGGCTCGCCTTCTCCCTCCACCCCCAGCGCGACGGGGTCACCGGGCGGGTGGTCCCCGACACCCGTCCCCCACCCGTGTCAGCAGTCGGCGTGGACGCGACCGCAGGGGCGCCGGGGCGGATGGGCGTCATGTACCACGTCCTGCAGTTGGGCAGTGCGCTGACTGAGGCGGTCACGGCACGGGAAGTCTGCCAAGTTCTGGCTGACCAGCTGCTGCCAGCGTTCGGGGGGCAGCAACTGGCGATCTACGTGGTCCGCGGCAAGACGATGCACCGGCTCTTTCACACCGGCCGCCATGAAGACTTCCTCGACTGGCTGGAGGGCGTGCCGCTGCATGCCCGCCTGCCCGGCACGGAGACGCTCACCTCCGGTGCGCCGCTCTTCATCGAGTCGCAGGAGGACCTCTCCCGGGGCTACCCCGGCATCCCCGTCGGAGAGGTGAGCTCCTGGGCGTATCTGCCACTGATCGCCTCCAGCCGCCCTGTCGGCACCTGCGTTCTGGGCTTCGACGAGGCCCACCGGTTCACGGAGAAGGACCGCGGCGTCCTCACCGCACTCGCCGGGCTGATTGCCCAGGCCCTGGAACGAGCGCGGCTCTACGACTCGGAGTTCGCCGTCGCGCGGGGCCTGCAGCAGACCCTCCTTCCCCACCGGCTGCCAGTGGTCCCGGGCATCCGTACCGTCGCGCGCTATCTGCCCGGCACCAGTGGAATGGACATCGGCGGCGACTGGTACGACGTCATCCCCGTCGAGAACGGGGTCGCTCTCGTCATCGGAGACGTGCAGGGGCACAGCATCGCCGCCGCGGCCACCATGGCCCAGCTGCGCAGCGCAGTAAGGGCTTTCACCGCTGTGGGCAACGCCCCCGGCGATGTGATGGCGGGCGTCAACCGGACCCTCATCGATCTCGACCCCGGGCTACTGGCCAGCTGCTGCTACGTGCGCCTCGAACCCCGCAGCCACCAAGCCCACGCCGTCACCGCCGGGCACCTTCCACCCCTGCTCCGCCGTCCCGACGGCCCGACCGGCGCCCTTGACCTCGACGTCGGCCCGCTCCTCGGTGTGGAGTCCACGAGCGCCTATCCCCCGACCCGGATCGCCCTACCACCGGGTTCTCTTTTCTGCCTCTACACCGACGGCCTGGTCGAGGAACCGGGAGCCGACATCGACGTGGGGATCGACCGCCTACGGACATCCCTGGCCCACGCCTACGCCGAATCCCTGGACGAACTTGCCGACCGGCTGCTGCACAACGCTCGGCGCTCCTCCTACCGTGCCGACGACATCGCTCTGCTCCTCACCGAGTACGGCTCCCGTCACGGCTAGTACTCCAGCACTAGTTTGTGCTTTGGCCTGGGGAAACGTCGAGCGGTGGGAGTGACAGGGCCTTCGAGCAGGCCCCCGACCAGGCACGGGAACGCCGTTCCCGTGGCGCCGATCTCCGCCTACTTCCCGTGGTCGCCGAGCAGGCCCGCAGCTTCCTGTGGGCTTCGACCATCTCTTCGGCCGCCTCAGCCAGCCTGACCAGCAGGGTGCGTCGGCCGGGCCGAGCGTGCTCCCCTGCACCGCGTGCGGACGGATCGTCCACGACCCGGTTCGGGGAGCAGCATGGAAGGGAACCCCGCGACTGGCCCGCCCGAGCCGGCCGCGCGGAGCAGGGAGCGTTGAGCCATGGCCGCACACGAGCCGCTGCATCACCAGGGCGATGGGACGGGGCCGTCGCCCCCGGGAGGGCTGCTCGATCTACTCAGCGTGGCCGCCATCGTGCTGGACACCCGAGGACGCATCGTGTTCTGGAGCCCCCAGGCCGAGGAGGTCTTCGGCTACACCGCCAAGGAGGCCCTGGGCCAGTACGCGGCCATGCTGGTCCGCGACGAACACAGGGACCTGGTGATCAGGTTGTTCGCCGAGGTGATGAGCACCGGGGCGAGCTGGGCCGGCGCCTTTCCCATCCGGCACAAGGACGGCAGCACACGCCTGGTGGAATTCCGCAACATGAGGCTGCTGGACGACCTCGGCGACACCTACGCCCTGGGCATCGCCGCCGACCGGAGCATGCTGCAGCAGGTCGAGACCGACCTGGCGCTCTCCCAGCGCCTGGTCTCGCAGGCCCCCATCGGCATCGCCCTCCTCGACACCGACCTGCGCTACCTGCTGATCAACCCGGCCCTGGAGCGCATCAACGGCATCCCGGCCGCCGATCACCTCGGCAAGCAACCCCACGACATCCTGACCTTCCTCGACGTCGGCACCATCGAGTCCGCGCTGCGCCAGGTGCTGCTCACCGGCACGCCCGTGATCGATCAGTACACCGTCGGCCGCACCCCCGCCGACGCCGACCACGATCACGCCTGGTCGGTGTCGTACTTTCGCATCGAAAGTTCAAGCGGCAGGGTGATCGGCGTGGCGAACTCGGTGGTCGACGTGAGCGAACGCCACCGGGCCACCACCGAAGCGGACCGGGCCCGGCGCCGCCTGGCCGTCATCGCAGACGCCTCCGCCCGCGTCGGCACCACCCTGGAGGTCGAGCACACCGCGAAGGAGCTGGTCGACGTCGCCGTGCCCGACCTCGCCGACATCGCGACGGTCGACGTCCTCGACGACGTCCTCGCCTTCCGCCCCACCACTCCCTCCCACGATCCGGGCCCGGAGATGTTCCGGGCTCTCGCGGTGGCCGCGGCCTACCCCACCCACGCCACCGCCGCCGCGCTGGCGGCCGGTGACCTCGCGGCGTACGGCGCCGACCGGCTGATCACCCGATGCGTCCACTCCGGAGCGCCCATCGTCGTCTCCCACGCCGACAGCGACGATCTGCAGCACATCGCCCGCGATGCCGAAGCTGCGGCCACCTTCGCCCAGGCCGGCGTCCACTCCTACCTCGCAGTGCCGCTGATCGCCCGCAACGAGGTCCTCGGCGTCCTCGACCTGCTCCGGGCACGAAACCCCCTGCCCTTTGACGAGGACGATGTCCTCCTCGCCGGGGAGATCGCCGCACGGGCCGCCGTCGCGATCGACAACGCTCGCTGGCACCAGAGCGTCCGCAATACCGCCGAAACCCTCCAGCGCAGCCTCCTGCCCGGCCATCCGCCCTCGCTCATCGGGCTGGACGTGGCCTCCCTCTACCAGGCCGCCGTGGCAACCCACGAGGTCGGAGGCGACTGGTACGACGTCATCCCACTCGCCGGTGACAAGACCGCCCTGGTGGTCGGCGACGTCATGGGCAACGGCATCGACGCCGCCGCCACCATGGGCCGCCTGCGCACCGCCACCTGCGCCTTCGCCGACCTCAACCTCGCACCCGACGAGGTCCTCCGCCATCTCGACAAGATCACCCAAGGGCTCGAGCACTACATCGCCACCTGCATCTACGCCGTCTACGACCCCCACGTTCACCGGTGCCACATCGCCAACGCCGGACACCTCCCGCCCGTCCTCGACGCGGCCGACGGCCGCCGCCGGCTGCTGGACCTCCCCACCGGCGCGCCGCTCGGCGTCGGCGGCGTCCCCTTCCACACCAACTTCTTCGAGCTACGGCCCGGCGACCGGCTCATCCTGTACACCGACGGCCTCGTCGAAACCCGCCAGCACTCCATCGACGATCGCCTGAACACGCTGCTGCGCACGCTCGACGAACCGCGCCGGCCCCTGGGAGACACCTGCCACTGGCTCCTGCACGCCCTGCGCCACCCCGACGACCACGACGACGTCGCCCTCCTCATCGCCGAAGCCACGCCCATGCCCGCCCGGCACAGGCCGCACGAGCACCCGGCCGAGTGAGCCGCTTGGCACGAGCCAAGTCCTTCCCACAGCTACCGGCGTCGGTAGGGCGACGCGTGCCTGGTCCGGCCCCCACGCCCGTCCAGTGCAGTCCACGTCTCCGGTACCCGCCCGACGTCGGAGCCGCGCAGGTCTCCCACAGGCCGGCACGGATTCCCACGAGGGTCCTTCCCGGGCCGTCAGGACCTTCGCCCTGCGGCCAGCTCGGTGTTCACGTCCAGACCCCAGCCGAGGCTGAAATGGCACCGGCCGCGAGATCGACCACAGGCCAGGTCGTCGGCGATGCGCGACCGTGCCGGCCCGCCGGTCGGCAAAGGCATCTGACCCTCACAGCGCGTGGAAATCCCGCGCGATCAGACCCGCCGCGGGCGGAAGGTCCGCTCCCGCCGCGGCCCCGTAGTGCGCGTACGACCGTGGCAGGCCCATGCAGCACTACTTCATCCGCTCCTCCCCGCTCGCAGCGCGAGATAGCGCTGCGCCCTGCCGCCGTTACTGACGATCAAGGCGCGTTGTCGTAGGGCTGACGATCGGTGATCGTCGCCGTATGCCGGGTGCATGACGTATCCGCAGGGTGGGGGACATCGCGAGGGCTACGGGGCAGCGTCCGGTCGGTCCAGCGGTGGCCGCAGGCTTGGAATGGGGCACCACCGGGTGGGTAGGCGTCGGACAAGCCGGCCGATCTGCCGGCTCGGCGGGCGCGAGGAGGTAGTCATGTCCGCACGTATTCCAGACCCAGAGCCGCGCAATGCCTTCCGACCCAACCCAGGGGTGCCGCCCGGCGAGACGCCGCCCGGTGAGTCGAGCACCGGGTCCGGCGCGGGCCCGTACCGTCCGCTCACGCGGGGCTGGGCCACGGGCCCCCTCGTGGTGATCTGCCTGGTGGCCTTGGCGTGCGCCCTGTTCTTCCTGGCCTACGCCGTCATGCTGAACGTCTGAGCGGGGCCGGCCCCGCGAAAGGGCTGAGAGCCCGGATCGCTGTGCTCCCGTGGGGAGGGGCAGGCCCGATGAGGCGCATCGCGACGATCGGCGTCTATGGTTTCACGGCCGATGCCTTCCTGGCGAAGCTCGCCGGTGGCGGGGTGGGGCTGCTGCTCGATCTCCGCCAGCGCCGCGGCGTTCGAGGCCACGACTATTCCTGGGCCAACTCGGCGCGCATCCAGCGCGCGCTCGCCGCCGCCGGCATCGACTACCGGCACGTGAGGGGGCTGGCACCGACGACGGAACTGCGTCAGCTCCAGTACCGCGAGGACGACCGCCAAGGCGTGGGCAAGCGCAACCGCATCGTCCTGGCGCCCGAGTACATCGAGCGCTACACCCGGGAAATCCTCGACCCCTTCGACCTGGACGCACTCGCGGCCGGTCTTCCGACCGGCGCGGTGACCGCCCTTTTCTGCGTCGAGCGCGATCCGGAGGCATGCCACCGTTCACTCGTGGCCGAGCGCCTGCGCGCCGAGCAGGGCCTGCTGGTCACGGACATCCGTCCGGAATGATGCGCTTTTCGCGCCGTGAGTCTTGGCTCCCGAGGATCCGACACCCGCGCCGACCTCGAGGGTGCCGCGGCGGCGCAGCACCCGCGCAGTTCGCCAGCCCGCCGAGCAGTTTCGCACCGGCAGACGCCCAGGATCCACGCGCTACGACGAGCGCGGCTACGTCTTCCTCGGCACCGCCACCGCGGCCGTCCTGGGCATCTGGCTCCGAACATGACCGACCGGACCTCCTAGGCTCTGCCCGTGTCCGACTACCAAGATCCTTTTGCCGCCTGCTACCCAGCCCTTCTGCCGTGGGCGCAGCCTTCCCGGCAGGACGGTCTTCACCGTGCTGTGAGGACTGCCGTGGAACGCTCGCTTGGAGTGCTGTGGGGAGACATCGACCCGGAGAAACCGGCGACTGATGCCGACGTCCATGCGATGGTCGCCGCCCGTGACGCCTATATCCAGGGTTGGTTCGATGCGGTGATCCGGCCCGCTGCCCACTATGCCCCGAACGCCTGGGGATGGCCGTCCTCGTTGGGTAAGTGGCTGGATGCCTCCAGCAGCCACGGCCGGGGCCGGGCCTTCCGTCACACCATCGCCGAGAACCTCGACTTCTTCGCCAGATTCGAGTTCTGGCCCACGCTGGAGATGGTGAGGTACGCCGAGTACGCCGCCCGGACGGCGACGGGAACCCCCCGGCAGCGGGCTGCCGATGCCACCGCTGAGGTTCTGCGGTGGGCGTGGGCCCGGCACGCCGACAGAACCGGCTGGGACGACGCCGAGTGGTATCAGTACATCGAGGTGAACGAGCTGATTGGCTGGACAACGGCAGCGCTGCAACTTCCCGGGGTGAGGCCGTCCAAGGCTGCCGACCGGGTGGAAGAGATCGCCGAGCAGGAGTGGGACGACTGGTCACAGTGGACGGCGGATGAACTGCCAGCACCGTTCATCGCCCAGGCGGCACAAGCCGTGGCGGACTGCGTGACGAGGGGTGCGGTTACGTCTTCCTCGGCACCACCACCGCAGCCGCCCTCGTCATCTGACTCCGAACATGATCGACCCGCCAAGTGTTAGGGCCTGTGTGATGTTGTGATCAGTCGGCGGTCTTCAGGAGGTCGTCGATCCAGATCATTGCGGCGCGGCAGTGGAGGCGCTGTGTCGGTACGGCGCGGAGTGGACGGCGACGAAGCTGCGGTGGGGCCTGGCCATGGACGAGCGGAGCGGGACCGGCTGCTGGACATCGCGGCCGGCTGCGGTGGCACCGAGGTGGAGTTCACGCCTGCCAGGTAGCCAGGGGCCGTGCGGAGGGCCGTCGCCGCGACCGGGTGGCGGCCCTCCGCTGTGGTCCGAGCAACGCAGATCAGGCGCCCTGCCGAAGCCAAGACGCTTCCGTAGCTGTTCCATTACAAACAGTTGCTATGTTCCGGGGATGATAGGGGAAGGTCCGTCTGTGGCGCCGATGGGTTGATGTCGCCGCTGCAGAGGGGCCGCTTCGGCGCTGGGGAATCAGGGGGGCCGGGATGAGTTCGATCAGAAGGTGGTGGAGCCGGCAGTCTGCGGTCATGCAGGCTACGCTCGTCAGCGTTGCGGGAACCCTCATCTTGGGGGTTCTCGGGCTGTGGTCCGGGGTCTTCAGTGGCAAGGACGAGCCCCACGATGCCAAGCCCGCGCCCTCGGCCTCGTCACCGCAGCCCAGCTCCTCCTCCAGCGTCCAGCCCACTGCAGGCCTGGAACAGGCCCTTCCCGAGTGCGGGGACAAGCCGGGTCATGATGTGACGATTGAGCCCAAGCAGCTGGAGGTCGCCTCGGACGGGTCCCTCGCTGCACGGGTCACCTGCAACCTTAGGGCGGGGTGGCATATGACCTGGATGGTGCAGCTCGACGGCGTCGGCAAGCCCGTGCCACACACCAACTACTACCCCAAGGATGATCTGGGGCGGCCCGGACCGTACACCTTCGACATTCACCTGTCGCAGTCCGACCCGGGCTCCGTTCGCACGATCTACGTCGTCCTCATGGACGACTTCTCCTACCGTCAGCTGAGTGAAAACCGGAACCCGGACGGATCGCTCCTGAAGCTGCCGAACGGCGCGCGCAAAGTCTCCAACTCTGTCCTGGTCAAGCGGTACTGACCTTCCCCCACACCTCAGCCGCCCGGCGCCGTCCACCGACACGGCATCCGGTGGTGGCCTGCGGGCGAACAGGGGGCAGTCACTCCTACTTGGGCGTCAGCGTGTCAGTCCGAACATCGACGCGGTAGTTTTCGGCCAGGTCCGTCAGGCGCTCGACTATCTGCTGAGGGGCGATTTCGGCGCTAACCTCCGGAAAATCCACCTCCGTAACGTGCTCGCCTGCCTGCGGCACGAGGCTCGCCACCGGTGCATCGGGCGGAGATGCTGCGAGGGCTGTGATAAACCCGTGGGCATCGTGAATTATGGAAATGCGCATGTCTATCCCTTCCGTGCTTGACTTCCCGTATGACCGCCCATACTGTCCACCTAGACTCGATCAAGGAATATTTCGGGTGAGGTAGACGGTGTAAGAATTCACATTCCCTTGGCCGGGCAGGCCGTCATTCCTCACCTTCGCCCAAAGGTAGGACTGGATGTTGGATATGTCGCCGAAGCCGATGTCTTTCTTGCCCATCGAAATGTCATCGACCGTGAGCCAGAAGAGGGTCTGTCGGAGAGTGGTGACTGGGTGTGCGGAAACGCTGAACGTTCCTTGGTTAAAATATGCATCGGGGCCCCATGTCAGCTCGGCCCGCGCCCCCACGGGTATGTTTTGGACAACGTAGTAGGAATTCGTCTGAGTTGCCATTGCTCCCTCCGGAATGTTTCGACCCTTCGCGTCGGGCGGCTGCCAGTGTGCGCCGGATCGCCTCAGAACCCCCATTTTTCCTTACTGCCGGACCTCGTGAGAATGAGCCGGGTGTGCAGATAATTCATTGCAATCTCGGCGTTCGCCCCCTTGCTTACGACGTTGATCCTGATCGGGTAATTCTGCAAGTCGATCACGCTGGCATAGTTTTCTTTACGATTCACCGACCGAGTCGTCGGACCGGTTTGCCCAAGGATTGCGTCGTAAATGATCGGCGGCAGGCTCGACGGGGACCGGGCGGACCGCGCTGAGACCCGCTTTGGATGTTCAGCCCCGAGGGCCTCCTCACCCCGCTCCGTCGACCTGGCGGAAATTAAACACCGGCATTGGCATGGCCGGCCGGCTTGCGACCGCTGCGGAGGCACCGGCGGGCGGGGTGGTACGAGGCGTCTGAGGGCCGGTGGCAGGGCGGGTCGGGGCAGCGGCCGTATTCCGCCCTCGTCGCTCCTTCACTGAAGGTTCAGGCGCACCGGGTGGTCCGGGTCCTCGGGACAGCGGAACACCCGGATTTCTCCGTACCGTCCTGCGTAGAGTCCAGGGTCTCCGCCGCTGTCCAGGGTGAGCAGCAGCCGCATCCGGGCCCCGCACCGGCACTCCAGCGGCGTGAAGTCGGTGAGGTGCCAGCTGGGCCAGCCGCCGGCCTTCCAGCCGGGCAGGCAGCCGAGCACCCGGTCGTAGTCGGCCCCTGAACCCGACCCATTGCTCGACGGACTCGTCCTGCTCCGGCAGGTCCAGAACCTCGACGGGGTCGAGCCGGCACGGCGCGGGCAGGTACACCTCCCCTTGGCTCCGTCGGGTACCGGCGGCACCCCGGCCGGGGTGCCGATCTCCGTCGAGGGCCGGTAGCGCAGCTCGGGCGGCGGTCGGCACCGACCAGGAGAACACCTGCGCCGGGGCCTCCCAGCCCAGCCACCGCACGTACCCGGGGCGGCCGTCCACAGCGTGGCGAGGACCGCGCCCTTGTCCAGTGAGGCGCGCACACGCTCGTGAACGAGGCGGGCCCGCGAGGCGACCGCCGCGCTCTTCTGGGGCGACGCAGCCGCAGCCCATGCTCGCGGCGGGCACCGGGCGGCCGCCGAACCACTGCGGCACCAGCGGACCCATGCCCCCGGTGACGACCCGGCCGCCGCGCTACCCGTCGGTCCGCGTACGGGCCCAGGCGCGCGATGTCGGGCACCGGCTGGCCGTAGGCGCGGCGGGCGAGAGCGTCGTACTCCTCACACCGGCTGTTGTCGGCCTCGGCGAACTCCACGTTCACAGTTCGGCTCCCCCTCTTCTAGTAGCAGGTGGCGCCGCGGACGACGGGTCGGCGGGGACGAAGAAGGTGCGGGGGTGCCGGTGGCGACCAGGTCGCCGCGCTGGTTGAACCCGTCGACCCGGAAGGCGACGTTGCCCTGGTCCGGGCGGCTGCCCGAGCGGCGGGCGGACAGGACAGTGCTGCGTGTGGACAGGGTGTCGCCGACGTGGACGGGCTTCTGCCAGCTGACCTTGTCCAGAGCGAGGTTGCCGGTGGTCATGCCGTTGGTGGAGCGGACCGTCGTGCCGAGCACGATGTTGAGGGTGAGCATCCCGCACACCAGGACCCGTGGGTGTCCGGTGCGGCGGCAGTACTCGGTGCGGAGCCGGGCGCGCGGGTCCCGCAAGGCATCCGCGCGCACCGGCGCCCACGAGCGTCCGGCGCGTCAGGACGTGATTGGCGGGCTGACCGGTGGCCGATCAGGCGGCGGATCTCCGGGACGGTCAGGTCGACCGGGTCTCCGCTTCGGGCCGGGCGGTTCGGATCCCCACCTCTGGTCGGCCTCGCGGCGTCGACTGCCGCGGCAAGGAACGCGTCGCGTCGGTGCATCGGTGCATCGCGTGCGGCGTTGCTCCGTTGGCTGTTGTGCGTCGCGCCCGTGTCACACCAGCGCCGCGCCGCCGTCTACCGCGAGCGTGGTGCCGGTGACGTAGGCGTTGGACAAGGCGAAGAGATAGGCCGCCGCGGCTTCCTCGGCAGTGCCGACGCGCCGCGTGAGCAGCTCGGCCCCGGCGTCCTGGAGGAAAGCCTCCGGGTCCGGGACACTGCCGTCCCACAGCTCGGTGCGGATCACACCGGGCTGGATCACGTTGACGCGCAGAGGGGCGAGTTCGACGGCGAGTGCCCGGGACAGGGCCTCGATGCCGCCGGTGATCCCTGCCGTGAGCGCGGTTCCGGACAGGGGCCGGATCGCGAGGACGCCGGAGCTGAAAGTGATCGAGCCGCCGTCGCGCAGTCGCGGTGCAGCGTACTTGGCGGAGAGGAACGCGCCCCAGAACCGGCGCTCGAAGACGGCCCTGGCCTCGTGCGGGGCGGTCTCGACCAACGGCTTGATCAGCAGAGATTCGCCCGCGGTGTAGACGAGATGGTCGAACTCCCCGACCTGCTCGAAGAACGCGGCGATGGCGTTGCCGTCGGCGACGTCCAGGCGGCGGCCTTCGGCCGGCTCGCCCAACCGCTTCGTCGCGGCGTCCACGCGGTCCTGATTGCTGGAGGCGACCACGACGTCCGCGCCAGCCGCCGCGGCCTGTCGGGCTACCGCGAAGCCGATGCCGGAGGTTCCACCGATGATCACGATCTTCTTGCCGGTCAGAGACATGGGATCCGTTCCTTCGTCGATGCAGTGCCGGGGCTCGGCAACCGCCATGGCAAGAACGTACGCCTCCACATCGAGACGGTGAATGACTTGAAGTCTCGATTCCCTGTCATATCGTCTCGCCTCGCAGGCGTTAGAGTGGCGCCATGGACATCCTGAGCGACACACTCGAAGTCCTGCGCACGGGACGCCCGATGGTGACTCGCACTGACGCGCACGCCCCGTGGGCCCTGAAGTTCCAACCCATCTCAGGAGCCGGATTCCACGTGGTCGTGGAAGGACACTGCCACCTGCTGCCACCGCACGGCCAACCGCTCGCGCTCGGACCCGGCGACATCGTGTTCCTCCTGCGCGGCAGCGGACACACCCTGTGCGACGTACCGGGCCGTGATCCGGTGGACTTCGTACCGGAGCGCGTGGACCGTTCCTCGCCGATCGGCCAGGTCACCGTGGACGGACCGGGGCCGCACACGGTGCTGGTGTGCGGCGCGTACGCAATCGACATCGATCGCCCGCACCCGCTGTTCAGCGATCTACCAGAGGTCATCCACCTTCCCGCGGTTCCGGGCCGCCACCCGGTGCTGCGCTCGGCGGTCGACCAACTGTGCGCCGAGTTCCACGCTCCGCAGCCGGGCTCGGACGCGGTCGTCACGGCGCTCATCGATCTGCTGCTGCTGTACATCCTCCGGTCGTGGTACGCCGAACTACCGAAGGAGCGGACCCGGGGTTGGACGGCCGCGCTGACCGACCCGGCAGTCGTCCCGGCCTTGAAGGCGATCCACGACGATCCCGGCCATCCCTGGACCGTGGAGTCGCTGGGCACCCGCGCCGGGCTGTCCCGCGCGGCGTTCGCCCGCCGCTTCGCCTCGGTGGTCGGCGAGCCGCCGTTGACCTACCTGACCAACTGGCGGATGGCCACCGCGGCGCGGTTGCTGCACCGATCAACGGCCCCGCTGAGCACCATCGCGCAGCGCACGGGGTACACGTCGGAGTTCGCCTTCGCCAAAGCCTTCAAACGACACTTCGGATCGCCGCCGGGGGCCTACCGCAAGCAGGTCAAGACGGCGGGTGACGAACCATGCGGACACAACTCACGGTGAGGGCGCGGACATCACCCGCAGCGGAGCGGGAAGCGGTGGCCGCTGCCGATCCCTCGCGGTGGCCCCGACACGGCGCCAGCGCAATCGCGGCGAGCGCCAGCGTGATGCCGTCGATCTTCAGCTCTGGCCTGGCGACGTGAACGATGCCGACCGCGACCGCGCCAAGCGAGAGGGCAAGGGCCATGGGCCGCTTGGCTCGTCGTGCAGGCGGGTCGACCGGGCTTCCGGCTCGGATTCCGACATGAGGGCCAGCATCCCAGAGCCCCGAACGACTCGGGCCGAATGGGTGGCGGCCCGCAGAAAGGCGGTGGCCTCCTGGGAAGAACGGAGCCGAACCGGGGGATCGGGGGCCGGATTCCGGAGATCCACTGCTCGAACCCGCCGATGCGGACGAAACCGCCTCCAGCTGAGGCCGCCCTGAGCGGAGGCCGCGCGAATTCATATGACAGCTGCGGCTCGCTTCGCGATCATTGGCCGATGGCCACCGAACCCGACCTTCTCAGCCTGAGCATCCTCTGCCCGCCACCCGGCGAGGGGTACCTGGAGGTCCGCCCGATCGTCGGTGGTCGGGATCTCCTGGCCGACCTGTCCCTCCGCAGCACGGAATCAGGCGGCCCCCGGTTCGTGGGATCAGCCCCCGGTATCTCCTGGGCCGGGGTGGGCCGTTGCATGCCACTGCAACGGCCCACGAGGTTCGGCTCGCTCGATCCGGGTGCGGCGAGGAGCGGTGCTGTCGTGCGTTGTACGTGACGGTCACGCGGGACGATGAACACGTCGTCTGGGCGGGCTGGCGCGACCCGGCGGAGCGGGGCTTCGACCTGCCGGAGTTTCGGTTCGCCGCGGATCAATACGAGGCCGAGGTCCTGCGCGCCGAAGAGGACCGCAGCTGGGAGTGGCCGGCCGCAGCGGTTGCGACGCTGCTCGAGGCGGCGCTGAGGGACGCGAGGACTGGCTCGCCAGGTGGGAGTGCGAGTGGGAAGCCGTCTGGGCCTCCCGCGGGGAACCCGACCGGATCGACGTCGTCCTGAGGCATCCCGCTGACCGGGACGAGACGGGTCTGCCCTGGGCCCAGTTCCTGATGCCCCTCCCGATCTCCGCAGACGACCCGTCGGACCAGGCCGAGCAGCTCGAAGCGCGGCTGACCGCAGGCGACCCCCGTGCCACCGCCGAGCTCTGCGGAGGGTTCGACCCCGAGCAACTGGGCTATCCGTGGCCGTAGCCGGCTTGAGCGGGTCGGCTGGCTGGTGCCGTGGGACCTGCCGGGACTCGGCCGCCGTCGAGAACTCGGAGGACGACGGTTGAACAAGGTCGCCCCTGTACCGCCTGGCGGGCCGCCCTGTTCATCCGCGAGTCGGCCCGCTTGCGGGTCAGTCTGTCGGATGGGCTCCGGGGGTGTGGCCGAAGGTGCGCCGGAAGACGTCGATGAACGCGCTGGCCGATGACCAGCCGCATCGGTGTGCCACCGCGGTCACCGGTTCCTTCTCAGCCAGGAGGACCAGCGCGCGCTGAAGCCGCAGCTGGGTGCGCCACTGGGGGAAGGTCATGCCGAGGTCGCTGCGGAACAGCCGGGACAGCGTGCGGTCACTCGCGCCGACCTGGCGGCCCAGCTCGGCGAGGGTGCGGGGGTCGGCCGGGTCGGCCAGGAGGATCTCGCACAGCGTGCGCAGCAGGGGCGTGGCTGCCGTGGGCAGGTGGAGCGGTTCCTGGGGGGAGGTCCGCAGCTGGTCGAGGAGGACCGCGCGCATCCGGGTCCGTTCCGGGCGGTCGTCGTCCGGGGTGTGGGTGTAGGCGATGATCAGTTCACGCAGCAGCGGGCCGACGGCCAGCACGGTTGGGGCGTCGAGACCGAGGGGGTTGTCGGTCGCGGGCAGTCCCACCAGATGCAGTTCGAGTTCCCCGTGGGCCCGGTGGGCATGGACGACGCCGGCTGGCACCCAGATGGCGCGGGTGCCCGGGGCGACCCATGAGCCCGCGCTGGTCGTGACGGCCAGCACTCCCCGGCCGGCGTAGACGATCTGGTGGTCGTCGTGCCGGTGGGCGTCGATCGCGCCACCGGACGCGAGACGCTGGGTGCGTGTCGGAGCGACCGGCTCATGGCGGATTTTCGTCATCATCCGGCAGTTTATCGGAAGTGCGACATGAGGGCCGTCCGGACCATGGTGGGGTGCGAAGGAATACATCGATCACTCTGCTGTCTGTCCGGCACGCCTGCGTCGACGTCTACCAGGGCGCTGTGGCGGCCCTGGTCCCCGTTCTCCATCGCCGAACGTGCCCACACCTACGCGGTCGCCCCGGGCATCGTGCTGGCCGCCTCGCTGTTGTCCTCAGTGGCGCAGCCAGTGGTCGGCGCGCTCACCGACCGCTGGGCCACGCCCCGGCTGCTGCCGGTCAGCACGCTGCTCGGCGGCGTCGGCATCGCGCTCAGCGGCTCTTACGCGCTCAGGCTCGTGTTCGTTGCGATCTCAGGCCATCGGCCGGCCCTCGCCGGTGCCGTGCCGTACCTGCCCGTGGTGCGCGCCCTGCAGCAGCGGCAGGCCGACGGACCCGGTACGACAGTGCCGGCCGGTAGCGGCGACATCGTCTCCTTCGTGAAGCAGTCCCTGGCCGTGGCCTTCCGGCCGATCGCGTTCGACGGACTGAGCACCTTCATCGCGCTGTACGGCCGCCAGCGTCTGGGCGGCAGCACGGCCGCCGGCCCCACGGCCCTGATCGTGCTCTACCTCGGCAGTGCGATCGGCTCGGTGCTGGGCGGATCCCTGGCGAGCCGTTGGAACCGGGTGACGTTCTCGCGCCGGTCATACCTGGTCACGGCCGTGGCCATCGCGGGGGTGGTGTGGGTGCCGGGCCCGGCCGTCGGCACCGCCAGCGGGATCACCCTTGGTCTGACCGTCAGCAACGGCGGCCTGGCCAGCCCCGTCACCGGCAGCCTCGCCGACGCCACGTCCCTGCAGACCGCTCCGGCGCCGCTCGTCCTGATGCCTCTGCTGCGCTGGCTGTTCTTCCGCAACCTGCCCGAACCGACCACACCGCATCCCGGGACCGCGCCGCAACCGAAGGACAGCGACGCCGGCGTCACACACGCGCCCGCCCAGCAGCCCGTCCCGTGCTGACCGCCAAAGGACGATCCGATGGACCTAGAGACCCTTCTCATTCACGCCGCCCGGCAGACCGCGACCGCCGCACATTCAGTGAACCCTCCGCTAGTGCGGACGTCGACGACCGTGTTCGACTCGTTCGATGCCTACAAGCAGGCACAGGGCGCACTGGTCTTCGACGGGCCGCGTTACGGCAGATCAGGCACGTCGACGACGTTCGAGCTGCAACGCGCCATGGCACAGCTCGCGAACACCGAAACGTGCATCGCGACCAGCAGCGGGCTGGCGGCGATCACCGCCGTGCTTGCCGCACACGCCGGTCCCGGACGCCACATCCTGGTGAGCGCGGGCGTGTACGGGCCCACGCGCGCCTTCTGCGACAACGAGCTGATCCCGTCCGGAACCGACGTGGAGTACTTCGCCCACGACGCCGACGTCCCGCCCCTGCTGCGCGACACCACGAGCCTCGTGTTCGTCGAGACGCCCGCGTCGCTGACGATGGAGATGTGGGACGTGCCCGCCATCAGCTCGGCGGCACACGACCGCGGTGTTCCTGTCGCCTGCGACGCCACCTGGGGAACACCGGTCTTCTTCGACGCACACGCGCTCGGAGTCGACATCTCCGTCCATGCCGCGACCAAATTCATCAACGGCCACTCCGATCTGCTGCTCGGACTCATCACCGGAACCTTCGACGCCCTGGCCGGCGTTCGTGCGTACTGCGACCGCGGCGGCACCCATGCCGCCCCGGACACCTGCTGGCTGACACTGCGCGGGCTGCGCACCCTGGCCGTGCGCATGGAACGCCACCAACGCTCAGCTCTCACCGTCGCGCAGTGGCTGCGGTCGCAGCCCGGTGTCCAGCGCGTCCTCTTCCCCGCCCTCGACACCGATCCCGGCCACAAACTGTGGCAATCACAGTTCACCGGCGCGGCAGGCCCGTTCACCGTCGAGCTGGCCCCGTGCAGCGAAGAAGCGTTCACCCGGTTCATCGACGCTCTCTCCCTGTTCAGCCTCGGCACGAGCTGGGGCGGGTTCGAGAGCCTGGTCATGCCCGCCGTGCCCCACCATCTACGCGCCCTGGTCACCCCGGCGAGTACGCCCCGACTGGTCCGCTTCCACATCGGACTGGAAAGCGCCCAAGACCTCTGCCACGACCTGGCCTCAGCACTTGCCGCCGTACAAGGTGACGGAGACACCGACAGCAATCTTCAGTGAAGATCGTTCTACGGGGGCCGCCCGGCCCCCTCACCGCCTTCGGCAACCCCATCAGAAACCTGAGCCGTTCAACAAGCCCGGATTTTTCGGAGCCGGATTTCATGAACCCCCTCGCCGGAGCTCCGGCATGTGCGCTCGTTTTGGTGCGGCGTACTCGGCGTCATCGCTGTGTGTTGTTGCCGGGTGTGGTTTGTGGCGGGTGTCCGGGCGGCCGTGCACCCGCAGTTCGAGACGGTCGCGGTCGTCGCGTGGCTGCTGGAGCACGACAAACTCGTGGATGCGCCAGAAGCCGGCCCGGGCGCCGTAGGTGAGCACAGACTTGACGTTCGGGTCCCGCCCGTCGGCCACCGGCGGGGCGCTGACGATCTCGTAGGGGTAGCCCTCGGAGGCCGGGTCGCCCTCCAGGACGTTCTGCTCGCCGCCCTCCTTGTAGTTGAGGACGAGGCTCACGGCGACCCAGGCGCCGCTGTGTCGGGCGGCTGGGCGCCGTTGCCGACGAGGTCGCGCTGGTGCTCGGGCACGGCGGCACCCTACCGGCGGGTGTGCCGTCCACCGCGGTGACGGGGCCGGGGCGGAACTCGGGCCTACTCACCCCGACGTCAAATTTACTGTTCGATCAACCGTTCTCGGTGGAAAGATGATCTTCATGACAACGACGCGTGTGATCATCCAGCGGAGCATCGGCGGCTCCGACGTGCTGGAACTCGCCGAGACACCCCTCCCTGTACCCGGCCCCGGCGAGGTGCTGGTCCGGGTGCGGGCCACCGGCATGAACCCGGCCGACTGGAAGGTCCGGGTCGGCAAGGTGGACTTCTTCGGGCCGCCGCCCTACGTCCTCGGCCACGAGTTCAGCGGCACCGTGGAACGGCTCGGCGAAGGCGTGGACCGCTTCGCAGAGGGTGAGGAGGTGTACGGCTGGACCGTGCCGCCGCACGGCAGCCACGCCGACCATGTCGTCGTCCCCGAGGACCGTATCGCGCCCAAGCCCCGCACCCTCGACCACGTCGGCGCCGCGGCCCTGCCCATCTCGGGCTTCACCGCCTACCAGGCCCTGATCACCCTCGCGGACGTGGGGCCCGGCCACCGGGTGCTGATCCACGGCGCGGCCGGCGGCGTCGGCCACCTCGCCGTCCAGATCGCCAAGGCCCGGGGCGCGTACGTCATCGGCACGGCGAGCGCCGCCAAGCACGCGTACCTGCGGGACCTCGGCGCCGACGAGCTGATCGACTACACGGTTGCGGACTTCGGCGCGCTCCGCGACATCGACGCCGTACTGGACACCATCAGCCACGAGTACGGGCCGCGCTCCCTCGGCACGCTCAAGCCGGGCGGCATTCTGGTGGACGTGGTCGGGGTCGGCGTCGACCGCACCGAGGTCACCGCCCGCGCCGCCGAACTGGGCGTGCGCTTCGTGGAGTTCTTCCTCGAGCCGACCCCTGCCGTACTGACCGACTTCGCCGCGCTGATCGACGGCCACGGCATCCGGCCCACCATCTCCGAGACCCTCCCGCTCACCGAGGCGGCGAAGGCGCACGAGCTCAGTGAGACCGGGCGGGTCCGGGGCAAGATCGTGCTGGTTCCGTAGGGTTCGTGCGGCCGGCGGCCGGGGGTGCGTATCCGGCTTCGGCCGTACGGGGCTACCGGGCGCGGGCGGCGTACGCGGGAGGGCGGTGACTGGTCGGGTCACCGCGAGCAGGACGGTGCCGAAGAAGGTGCCCATGAACTGGCACAAGAAGGACGGCTGACCTGGTGGACGCCATGCTCATAGCCGTAGCCCAGGTGCTCGGACAGCACGGCCAGGCGTGCGGGCTGGTTTCCTGGTCGCCCAGTACGTCCTCGTCACCTGCGCACCAGAGAACCGGAAGCCACACCCGGCCTTCCCGGGCCGCCCCAACAACTTACGGAGCACCGTGAAGCTGTCGTTCGAGAAGCCCCCGGCATACGATCTGGGGCCTGACGCCGACCTGGGCTCGTGGCTGGCGGAGTGGGGCGAGTACGCGGACCGGATCGTCCATCTCGGCCCCGACGACGGCCGCAGCCACGGGCAGCTGTGCTGGGACGTCCTGGTTCCCACGGGGCTACTCGCCCCGGACTGCGGCCATTGCGACCACGGTCACGGCGGCCCGCGCACCCCACACCAGATGGAAGCCGCGCTGGCCCGGAGGATTCCTGCGGACGAGGTGCTGCCCTGGACGGCAGCCACGCTGGTCCGCACCCTCGCTTACCGGGGTGGTGGTGCGGACGGGGCGATGCGCCGCCTGGCCGAGGCCATCGCCGGGGGGCTGGCGGAGCTGCTGGGGCCGGACGCCGACTGGCGTGCCAACGGCCACGCCGCTTACCGGGAGGCGGCCATCGGTAACGTCACGTGGACACCGGTCACCGAAGCCACCTTCGACGCGGCCGTCGTGGGAATCGGCAACGGCCGCGCCGTGGTCGTCGTCGCCACGGACGACGACTGAGGCGGCAAGGTACTCGGGCCTGACCAGCCTTGCTCAGCGGGTCTTCGTGGGGGAGCGCCGGGACGAGTCTTCGCGTAACGCGACCGCCCGAGCCCACCACGAGGCGGCTCGCCGCATGGTCGGTGACTGGGAGCCGCCGCCCGTCTTCCGGGTGGCTGCAATACCTCAACGGTGGGACATGGCGATGTGCCGGGACGAGCGCGCGGGGAACAGCCCCTGTGGTGCCGGCACTCGTCGGGTACGCGGTTGCGCTGCCAGGGGACCGCGCCGATGGTTCGTGCCGTCTGGCAGGTCTTGAAGGTCGGTGACAGAGCGACTGCGGCAGAGCCAGGTCGGTGTGGAGACCGCGGCCAGTGTCCTGGAAGCCCTGGCCGGCGCGCCCTCATGTGGTCGGGCGCGCCGCACTGGCGCGGTGTTTCGGACCCGGGGTCAGGGCTTCTTTCCTCGGGCCGCTGCCACGCCGGTCGGCCCGTCGCCCACGGTTGCCGTGATCCGTCGCCCGCGGCCTTGCCACGGTCTGGCACACCCCCACCACCGCTCCGCCAACCGCCCTGGCCGACCTGCTCGGCCGTGCCCGCGCCCGTATCCGTGGCCATCTCGCCCAGCCGACCAGCACGACGGAACTGGTCCAGCGGTTGGAAGTCATTCCCCTCACCTCTGCGGGCCGGAATCGTCCGCCGCAGTTCGTGGCGATCACCGTTGGGGCTCTGCGCAGTAGATCCGGTATCTACTGCGGCACCTACTTCGACCTTTCAGGGTGCAGGTGTTGGGCGGTCGAGCACGAGGGCGGCTTCGATGAGGAAGCCGTGGGGGAGGCTCAGATTCCGTGTGTCGACAGGCAGAACGGATGCCCTGCTGGATCCAGGAGTACCCGCCATGCGTCGGGGCGTGGTTGGAAGGACGGCAGGGTGGCGCCCAAGGCAAGCATCCGCTCCTGTGCAGCGTCCAGGTCGTCGACGCCCAGTTCCAAGTGGGCTTGTTTACCGAGGGTGGGATCGGGCCAGGTCGGGGGCCGGTAGTCGGCCTGGCGGACGAAGCCGAGCCCGGGCGCTCCGTCCCTGCCGAGCAGGATGAAGTCGTCGCTGCGGTACAGCACGGGCAAATCCAGGGCGTCGCCGTAGAAGCGCGCCAACTCGGATGGGTCAGGGCAGTCAAAGTCAAAGGAGAGGAGACGTATCTCGGGTGTGCTCATGGGACTGGACGGTAGGCCATGACCAGGACAGCAAGTGTCCTGGTCATGGCAGATACTGGTGGTTGTGATCAGGACCTCCTCCCGTCTGCTGCGCCTGGTGTCGCTGCTGTCCGCCCGCCCGGCGTGGACCTGTCGTGAACTGGCCGCCCGGCTGGCGGTCACCGACCGCACGGTCCGCCGTGACATTGCCCGGCTGCGGGACCTGGGCTACGGCGTCGAGTCCGAGCCCGGGCCATGGGGCGGATACCGGCTCAGTCCCGGCGCCCGGATGCCGCCGCTGGTGCTGGACGACGAGGAGGCCCTGGCCGTCGCCGTCGGACTGCGCGAGGCTGCCCTCAGCGGAGTCCTCGGCACCGGTCAAGCCGCTCTGTCCGCGCTGCTCAAGCTTCGCCAGAGCCTGCCGAAACACCTCGCGGGCCAACTGACCGCACTGGAGGGGACTCTTGATCACACTCCCCGCACCGGCGAACCGCAGATCGACATGCCTGTGCTGCTGGAACTGGCGCGGGCCTGCACCAGCGGGCTGCGCGCCACCCTGTCCTACCGAGACCACGCCGGCCGCCCCTCTGTCAGGGAGATAGACCCCTACCGCTTGGTCCACACCGGAATGCGCTGGTATCTGGTGGCCCGGGATGCGGCCAAGCAGGAGTGGCGCACGTTTCGCGCCGACCGAGTGATGGCCGTGCACCCCACCACCGAACCAGCCGACCTGACTGATCCACCCGAGGCAGCACAGCTGGTCTCCCGGGGCATCGCGAGCGTCAGCTACCCGGTGTACACGACGATCCGCCTTCCGCTGCCCCTGGACCGCGCGCTGGAGGCGGTTCCCCCCACCATCGGCACGCACAGCCCCGATGGCCCCGAAACCACCGTGGTCCGAATCGGCGGCAACAGCGTCGAGCAGCTGGCCTCCTACCTCCTCGGCCTGGACACCCCGCCGACTGTGCTGTCCCCAGAGGAGGTACGCGAAGCACTTGCTCGCCGGGCCCAAGCCCTCCTGACAGTCAACCGCTGACGGGGCAGCAGACGCCGACCCATACGTCGGCCTCCCGCCCATCCGGTCGAGCCGAACCGACCGGCTCAGGGCCAGTCGACGGCGAAGGCCCGCCCGGGGTTCCGCGTGAGGATGCGGTCCACCAGCTCCGCACCCAGGGCGGCCACCAGGCGGGGTCGCACCCGGCGCAGCAGGTACGGCATCCCGGGGCCGCCGTCGACCGACCGCGCCCCGGAGACGACGGTGTCCCCGCCGAGCAGCAGCCGATGCCCGAAGCCCGCCTCGGCCAGCGCCTTCACCGCGTCGGTCATCCGCCAGTCCGTGGCGTGATGGGCGAGTGAGGGCCCGTCGAACGCCAGATAGCAGCCCGCCTCCGCGGCCTGGCGCTGCACCGTGCCATCGGGTGAGCGGTTGAGGTGCCCGAGGACCACCCGGTGAGGTGGGACCTCCAGCTCGTCACACAGCAGGTCGAGTACGTCGAGTGCGCCCGTGCCGTGCTCCAGGTGGACGGCTATGGGGGCGCCGGTCTCGTGGTGGGCCTCGGCCGCGGCGGCCATCGTCCACTGTGCGTGCGCGTCGAGGGCGTGGAAGCCGCCCGCGACCTTGATGAGCCCGGCGCGGACGCCCGATGCGCCGATGCCTGTGGTCATTTCGGAGACGAAGACGTCGGCGAGCCCGCCGCGCACCGTGTCGAGGAACTCCGGGTCGTAGTGGGCGGCTTGATGCAGCCCGGTCGCGCACACCACGTGCACCCCGGCCGCGCGGGACAGCGGCGGCAGGTCCGCGGCCCGCCGTCCCATGCCGTACGGCGTCCACTGGATGACGCTCGCGCCGCCCGCGGCGCGGAACGCGGCCAGTTCGGAGCGTGCGGCCGGGACGTCGTCCAGTTCCTGGCCCGGGAGCTTCGGGCTGCGGATGAAGAGGTGGTCGTGGGCGTCGCATACGCCGAGGTCATCTGGGTGCACGTCTCCGAGGACTGTGCGGACGCGGTCTACCACTGTCGTCCGCGCGGCAGTTCGTGCCTCCCGGGCGCCGACACGTGCAGCACCTCGAAGACGTCGCCGGAGGCTTTGGGCGCGTGGTGGTCCCAGAGCGAGAAGTGGACCAGCTCCCAGCGGTGCGAGTCGACGGCGGCTGCGGCGAGTACGGCGCCGTCCTGCGCGGCCAGTCGCCCCGCTTCGCGCACCGCGTCCTCCATGAACTCGGCAAGCGGTACGGCTTCCGGGACCCGCTGTCGCCGGCGCACCGCGGCGACGGCGGGGGAGCCGGCCGCGGCGCCCTCCTCGTAGGCCAGGCCCGTCCACTGCCGCACGTCGGGCCGTCCGAAGTCATTGACGGGCCTCTGGAAGGCACCTCCCCACAGGAAGGTGTTCATCCCCTCCATGGTGTTCCAGAGGTAGAACGGCGCGTACTGGTTGACCGGCGAACCGTGGACCCCGCGCTCGCGCATCAGGTACGTCTTGAAGCCGAGGCCGTCCCAGTCGTCGAGGGCGTGCCCGAGGCGGGAAACACGGTCGCGGATGATGCCCATGTCGTAGTCGGCGGGCAGGGTCATCTCGTACTGCATGGCGTGCATCGTGAGCTCCTTGCTCAGGCGGGGTAGTGGCCCACGCGTTCGTGCCACTCGATGGTCGAACCGTCCTCTGCTGCCTCCACGACGGCGAGATGCGTCATGAAGGTGCCGGGAGCGGCGCCGTGCCAGTGCCGTTCGCCGGGCTCGATCCACACGGTGTCGCCGGCCCGGATCGCCGCGACGTCACCACCTTCGCGCTGGACCAAGCCCTCGCCCTCCAGGACGTGCAGGACCTGGCCGTGAGGATGGCGGTGCCAGGCGGTGTGCGCGCCGGGGGCGAAGTGCACGTTGAACATCCGCAACCGGGACGGTGACTCCGGGGCGGCTATCTCGTCCAGCCACACCGTGCCCGTGAAGTGCTCCACCGGGCCCTGCAGGGTGTCGGGTCGCTTTGTCGTGATGTGCATACGGGAACTCCTCAGGATGTCGGTCGAAGAAGGGAGAGCAGACCGCGTACCCCCGAGTCGAAGGCCGCGGGCGAGCCCGATGCGCGGGCCAGGACGTAACCCCCTTGCACCGTGGCGAGGACCGTCGCGGCGATTTCCCGCGCGTCGAGGGAACGGGCGAACTGGCCCTGTTCCTGACCCTCTTCGACGATGAGGGCGAGCTGGTCACGCAGCCAGGCGATCGTCTCGTCCACCGGAGCCCGCAGACCCTCGTTCGCGACCACGTCCGGGTCCATCGTCAGGCGGCCCACGGGGCAGCCGCGCAACACGTCGCGTTCGCGCTCCAGATAGGCCCGGATCCGCTCGTACGGCGTCCCGGGCCCATCCAGCACGCTCTGCACGGAGGCGCGCAGCTCCTCGGCGGTGCGGCGGATCGCGGCCAGCGCGAGGTCCGGCTTGCCCTGGAAGTAGTGGTACATGCTGCCCTGCCCCGCGCCCGCGCGCTCCAGGATCGCCTTGGGGCTGGTGCCCACGTAACCGCGTTCCCAGAGCAGTTCGCGGGTGGATTCGATCAGTCGGTCCTGAGTGCTCATGCAGATACTGTACATACTAGTAGGTACAGAAGGCGAGCAGGTGTGGGTTCGGGCGAGGCAGGCCCTGGGCGGTCACGCTGACGTAGCCGGTCCCGATTCGTAGAAGGTGCCGACGCGGAGCATCGCGAAGAGCACGTCGGCGCGTCGTTTCGCGACGCAGAGACGGGAGGGGGTGGGCTGTGGATATCGCCTGGCCAGCCGGGGGGGGCCCCCCCCCCCCCCCGGGCACCCCCCCGAGAGAAACCCCCTCCCTGGGTCCCACAAAGAGAGAGCAGGTGTCCCCCCCCCACCCCCCCTCCCTCACCACCAGAGGCGCCCTCCCCTCCCCCCCCCCCCCCCCCCCCCCCCCCCCCCCCCCCCCCCCCCCCCCCCCCCCCCCCCCCCGGCGAGATAGCCGCCTGTTGTGGGCCCCGACGGGAGGGCGCAGGTGTACCGACCGGACCGCGTCGTCGTGCCGGGGGTCACGTACTGGTCGGTACGCCCGCGTTCGCGAGGATGTCACTGGCGGGCAGGGCGGTGCTCTGCGCTGCGGTGAGCCCGGAGGCCGTGAGGTGCGCGTCAACGATGCGCAGGCCGGCTGCGTATCCGGCGGCATCGGGCAGCCCGACGGGTTCGCTGCCCATGCGTCGGGCGGTGGCGTCGCCGTACACGTACGGGGGCAGGTTCCACATCCCGGCCACGTCGATCGCCGCTGTGACCTTGGCCTGCGCCTGCTCCAGTTCCCGGCCGGACAGCGTCGTCGCCCAAGGCCCCATCGCGTCTTCACCGGCCAGCTCGCGTACGAACGCCTCGGCCAGCCCCTCGGCCACTACCTGCTCCCCGACCGTGACGGTGGCCGGGTCCCAGACCACGTTGGCATAGCGCACGTTGTGGTGGAGCTCGTGCGCGGCGGCGTAACCGATCTTGGCGAGGCTGGTCTCGGTGGGCCACATCGTCAGCTGGATCGCCCCTGGAATGCCACCCATGCCGAAGTAGCCCCCGTTACGGACCGTCAGCAGCTCGTCGTCCGGGTTACCCAGCGCAAGGACGACGTGCACGGTCTCGGCGGCCTGGATCCCGGGCACCGCTGCGCTCAGCCGCCTCCACGCCGCGGCGAGGCAGTCTTCCATCCGGTTCCACACCTGCGCGTCCTGCATCTGCCGCAGGGCTGGCAGGTAGCGCGCATCCTCCGTGTCGAGCCGGAAGCCACTGCCTGCTCGGTGCATCTGGACCATGTCCAGGTCACCGATTGCGGACATGGCGCTTTGCAGGGGACTGAGCATCTCGTGTAGGGCGTCGGGCCGTTCCTCCAGCGGGCGCTGCAGGAGATCGAGCGTGGCGGACGCCGTGTCATGAACAATGATCTTCATGACATGGGACGGTAGGACCTGCCCCTACGTGAGGATCAAGCAGCGGGGATGGTAGTCACCATCCGCTCGGGGTGGACCCGGCACGTGCGAACGATGCCCGTCGCCGGCGCCTGACCGGCGTGGACGAGATGATCATCTCGCCGTCCCTGAAGCGCCTGACTGAAGGGCCTGAACACCGGTGAGGTCCAGGCCCGCCTCGCGGTGATGCTGATTCCGGCCGACACGGCTGGCTGGCCCCGACCGGATCGGTGGAGATCGACCACAAGCGGCAAGGCGGCGTCACCCACGGTCCCGCTGTACTCCGTCGAGGTCGTCGCACTGCTCCCCGTCGTCCGCCCCCTGGTCGGCTGGCGGGCGGTGTACGAGCCCGCGCGGGCGCCCGGTCCCCGCTCGCGGCCCCGGACCCGGTTGTCCCGGGCCGGGACGGGGTGCTGCTGGCGTAGGTGGCGTCGATGGCTCGGGTGGGCCGGGCCGCGGTGGCGTGCAGGCGTCGCCGGTACGCCGACTTCCCCGTCCCGGCCGGTGGCACGGACGTGAGCCCGCAGTTCGACCGGCCGGCGGTGGTCGTGCGGCTGCTCGCCCACGACAGGATCGAGGTGCCTGTGGCCATGCCGGCGGCCTCGCTGGTTGTGGTCGGCGCCCAGTGCAGTATGTCCCGGTTCCGGCTCGATGACCCGCACCTGGTCTTGGCCGACGATGCCGAGGGGGGACCGGTTGTCCGCCTGGTCCACTGATGCGGACGCCGACGAGCTGGCCGCCCTGACGGCGGGGAGTTCGGGGCGTCGGTGGTCCGGCTGACGGCGCCCGGAACGGCGCCGTTGGCGGCGCCCCGACTGCGGGGACGAGAGACCGCTGGTGTCGAACTCGACCGGGCACGGCTGGGTGGAGGTGTGCCGTGACTGCGCGTGGGTGCTGGCGCCATGCCCGTGCGGGCAGCGGCACCGGTTCGTCCCGGAGACGCCGTTCAGTAGGGATCTGGCAGCGGGCGCACATGAGCGATGACGCATGCCGAACCCACATCGGCCTGCGGCCTAGCTGCTTGGATGCGGCACGGGGGGCTCGAGTGTGGCTGATCAGCTGGGTGGCGCGCCCTTCAGATCGTTGCCTGCCGCGCGAGTGATCGTTGCCCGGCGCTCCTCGTAGCGAAGAGATATCACGGACGCTGCTGGGGGGCGCCGGCTGGTCACCACACGTCGACGGACCAGACGTCGCCCCTCTGATGTCCGTCTGGATCTGGGTCGCCCGACCCGTACGGGTCGGGGTCAGCGACGACGTGGATACGGGCGGCGGACGCGGATACGCGGTAGCAGTCCATGTCACTCGACGTGTGGTGCTTGTCGAGTTCGATCGTGTGGCCCAGGGCCAGGATGGCGGTCTGCAGTTCCTTGAACGGGACCCTGGGCGCGAATTCCCCGTATTCCCGCGAGAGCGGGGACGGCACGGTGCTCGGGGACCGGTCGTAGAGCAGTCGTTGGATCTTCACGCCGAAGCCGAAGCACGACATCTGCCCTTGCCGCCCTGGCTGGTCCGGCGAGAAGTTGATTTCCACGAGCCCGTAGTCCCGTCGCAGTAGGCCACCACTGGGAACATCGAGGCATGTCGCCCCCAGAGCGGCTTCCCAGACTTCTGGGTCGGCACCGAGGCCAACTCCCAGGACCTCACCGCAAACGGCGGCGTGAGCGTAGAAGTCCAAAGCGGACACCGCCAACTCCTTCAACTATCCGGACAGGGCACCACTTGCTGATCTCCGCACAGGAAAGGCGGACCAGGGCCCAGTATCCGGTGATCGTACAGAGCAGCCTGTCAGGGCAGTCGCCGGGTGCGTTCGTCGCCGTCGTCGAAGTCCCAGGCGGGATGCCTCTTTCAGATCAGCCGTGGTCTCCCCAATCCTCCTGGCAGAACCGGGCTCCGCTCACCATGACCCGTCAGTTAAGCAGGAACCCGCGCGCGCCTCCGCCTTCGACGTCCTTCAGATCGACGGCCAGGAGCTGCTGCACGTCCCCATACGGCGAGCGGCGCGCCCAGTTGGAGCAGTCTCACCGACCACTGCCTGAGTGCCCCGTGGACGCTCTGCCCGGAATCGGCTGACGTGACGACGGCGCGTGAGTGGCTGACCTCCTGGACGCAGGTGGCCGGCGTCGAAGGGCTGGTGATCCGGGGGAGCGGGCAGCGGTTCACCTGCCGGCGGCCCGCGCGCTCTACAAGGTCCGCCGCCGGGACTCCACCGGGGCCGTGATCGGCGCGATCACGGGCACCGTGCGACGACCGCAGACGCTCGTGCTGGCCGCCTCGACACGGCCGGGGCGCTGCGGCGGGCCGCAGTACGCCGCTTCGGCCAGATGCGGCGCGCGACCTGGCCGAGCGGCTGGCGCCGGCACGGCCCGGGCATCCGTGGGAGGGCGTGCGGTTCACGACCTCATGGGGGTCTCGCACCCCGCTTTACGTCGTGCTGGTCGATCCCGTGCTGGTCGCCGAGATCATGGTGGACACGGCACTGGAGCGCGGATCCTGGCGGCACCCGGTGCGCTTCGCCCGGCTCTGGCTGGACGTCGCCGTCATCGATGTCCCGTCCTTCGGGGCAGGTGCCCAGCCTGGGCAAGGGCCAGGACATCCCCGTTCCCGGGTGGCCGTACTCGATCGTCTGCGCGCTGGAGCCCGGCCGCAGCTCGTGGACCGCCCTGCTGGACGCGCTCCGTCTGGCCCCCGGAGATGACACCGCCACGGTCACGGCCCGGCAGTTGCGCGACCTGATCGAGCGGCTCATTGCCGCCGGGCAGTGGCAGGCCGGCGACCCGGACGTCCTCGTCATTGCGGACGCCGGATACGACGCTCCCCGCTTGGCCCACCTCCTGCGGGACCTGCCGGTCCAGGTCCTGGCCCGGATGCGGTCGGACCGGGTCCTGCGCAGAGCCGCACCGCCGCAGCAGCCCCACACCGTGGGCCGACCGCCACGGCACGGCGGCGAGTTCGTCTTCGGTCCGGGTACTGGCCGCCCTCCAGGGTCTTGGCGTTGGCCTGCAGGCTGAATCCTTCTTCCCGCAGCAGTCCGGCGACGGTGTCCGCGCTGACCTTGTGGCCGGCCCGGATCAGTTCCCGCGCGAGGGTGCGGGTGGACTTCACCGTCCACCGCAGCGGCGACATCGGATCCCCGCGCTCGTCCGGCTCCACCAGCGCCAGCAGCGCGGGCCGCAGCCCAGGGTTGAGATCCGCGACGCGTTTGCGTCCACCGCCCGGCCGCCGCACCCGCCCCAGGGGCTCCTCACCCGCCTTGAGCTCGAACACGCCCTTGCGGACCTTCGTCTCACTCACCCCAGCCGCCCGGGCCACGGCCCGGACGCCGCCATGCCCGAGCACCTGGGCCTCCGCGGCCATCAGCAGCCGCCGCTGCCGCTCGTCCAAGTGTGGGAACAGCATCGTGAACTTCATGGTGAGTTGGCTGCGGATCTCGTTCGGGATGCTCATACCACACCAACGAGCCTCAGAACGGGAAGCAACACCTTGATTCCCTGCAAACCCTTAGCGAGTACCTGTGGGCAAGCCATGAGAAGGGAGTTCGCACGATCAGCTTCCTCTTATTTCGCTTTTACGTGCTGTGGCACGGAACCCCAGCCTACGTCGCGCGTCTACCCCGGTTTGACGGGGTGTCGAATACGGAAGGGAGCGAAAAGAAGAGGTGGAACGGGAGCGCGCTCCGTCCCGGGTCGGGCGGGGCGTGGCGAAGGCTCCCCGGCGGGGCTCCGACCAACCGCCGAGGACCCGCATCTGTACAAACGTACGCACCACACGCCCGACTGACCGATCGACCAGCACGCCTGGCCGCTCCTCCACTGTCCGGGGGATTGCCCTACCCGCCACCCGGCGGTTGGCAGGATCGCCGAGCGCCGCTTTCGCGGAAATGCTGGGACGGGCCGGGGAGCCGTCCCCGGCGAAGCGATCCAGCGGCCTCCGGCGCTTTCCGGAAGCCCGCTCCAGTGCAGGGGAGATGGTGGCACGTGCGTGATCAGACGGAGGAGCGGTTCCGCCCCTCGGGACGGCGGCGGAGGCTACGGCGCGGTGTTGTGACGGGAGCGGTCGCAGTGGTCGTGGGCGTGTTCCTGGCGGCGGCCGCAGTACCGCCTGCCGCGGCAGCGCCTACCGCCGACCGGGACGGCAGCCTGCAGCAGGCTCTGAACGCACTCGTGCGCTCGGACGGCATGCCCGCCGCCCTGGCCAGTGTCTCGGACGGCAAGGGGCGCACCCGTACCTACGCCGCGGGCGTCGGCGACATCGCCACCGGTGCCGAGGCGCCCCGCGACGGTCAGGTCCGCATCGGCAGCAACACCAAGACGTTCACGGCCGTGGTCGTGCTGCAGCTCGTCGCCGAGGGCAAGGTGAAGCTCGACGACCACGTCGATGCCTACCTGCCGGGTCTCGTGCACGGGGACGGCATCGACGGTGGCCGCATCACCGTCCGCCAACTCCTCCAGCACACCAGCGGGCTCCCCAACTACGTCGACTACCTGAGCGACGACATCCGTCACTACGAGCCCCGCGAACTCCTCGACCTCGCCCTCCGGCACAAGGCCGACTTCGAACCCGGCGAGGGCTGGAAGTACAGCAACACCAACTACCTGGTCGCCGGACTCCTCGTGCAGGAGGTCACCGGACGCCCCCTCGCCGTGGAGATCGACCAACGCGTCATCCGGCGTGCCGGGCTGCGTCACACCTACTTCCCCGCCCCCGGTGAGTTGCTGATCCGCGAGCGCCACCCCAAGGGCTACCACCGGGATTCCGCGGGCTCGCCCTTCGTCGACGCCACCGAATGGGACCCCTCCTGGGCCTGGGCGGCGGGGCAACTGGTGTCCACCAACTCCGACCTCAACCGCTTCTACTCCGAGCTCCTGCGCGGCCGCCTCGTTGCGAAGCCACAGCTCGACCAGATGCGCACCACGGTCCGCGCCGGCTACCCCTTCGCCGACGGCGCCCGCTACGGCCTCGGCCTGGTCAGCACACCGCTCTCCTGCAACGACGAGGTGTACTGGGGGCACGGCGGCAGCATGACGGGTTACGAGACCCGGGGCGGCGTCACCGAGGACGGCCACGCCGTCAACGTCGCCGTCACCACGCAGCCGGGGAAGGCGACGCAGAAGCACATGGAGGAGCTCGTGAACGAGGCCCTCTGCTCCACCGCACGACCGGGCAACGGCAAGGACAACGGCACGGGCAATGGCAATGGCAATGGCAATGGCTAAGAGGGCATCTGGTCCGGCCAATGGGTGTCGACCGGGGTATGCGTGCTCAGCGTGCCCATCGCAGTGATGGCTGTGGTCTGCCGCAGCCGAAGGTCACCCTCGGACGGCGGCTTGCCCACCCCGGCCGGTTCCGCCGCCGGTGGAGGAAGGTGCGGCGGGACGTGTGGGGTCCGGTCGGTGCCGTGGTGACCACGGCCACCGGCTGAGCCGCTGGCCGACCGGTCCGATCCTCCAAGGGGCGAGGCGGCTCCGGAAGCGTCCACGCACCGGGCCCGGGGAGAGCGCCCCCGCGCAGCCGTTCGTCGGCCGTTCGGCTGACGCGTCTCCGCCCGGACTCTGAGCGTGGTTCGGCGATCCTCGCCGCCCGCCGTGTCGCCGACATGGGCCCGGGGACATCGAGGCCGGACGACAGCGCGAATGCACCGCCCGGATGATCCGCCTCGCCGAACTCATGACCACCGGCCACCGGCCGACGGCGAACCGGTGCAGAACGAGATCGACGCCCAGTACCGGGCCCTGATCGCCCTGCGCCCGGCGTCCGCGGAGGAGTACCGGGCGCTCGGCCGCTCGGCCGCTCCTGCGTCGACAACCCGGCCTGGCACGGCGCTTACGAGGCCGTCGCTCCCGTCCTGGCGGAGTTCCAGCGCGACGCCGTCGACGCACACGTCACCAACCGCCTCACCTGAACGGCGGGCAGGGCCGCCCTGGCACGGTCGGCCCTGCCGAAAACGAATCGAGCATCGGAGACTGCCCGAGGCCCGCGAGGACCGGATGACCGGCACGTACCCGCTTCGGTGCGGCCAAGGGCTACGACGACCCTGTGATCCCGGCCCCGGAACTGCCCCCGACGCACCTGAAGCCGTGGGGAAGCCTGCGCTGACCGGCTATTTTGTGAGGAAGCAGGTCGGGCCTTACCGGAGGGGGTGTCGAGACTGGGACCGTTCAGCACGAAGAGCGGGGGCGGGGGAGACGTGCTGCGGTCCTCCGATGAAGCGGGTGAGGTGCGGTGTCGCATCGAAACCCGCACGGCCCGTCGGAGCCCGAAGCCATGACCGGGTCGACCCAGGATCCCCATGTCCTCCGGGAACCCCATCCGGCTCATGCGCCCGCCACGCGGTCCGCATGCCCGGTACAGTCCCTGCCCGCCGGTTCGGGCGAGCGTGCCAAGTACCTGGTCACCGGGTACGCGGAGGCCCGGGAGGCCCTCAGCGACGCCCGCCTCTCGAAGGACACGAACGTCTTCTTCGCGGGCAAGGAATCACGGCGGCGCCTGCATCCGGCGGTGGCCCACACCATGCTGGCGAGCGACCCGCCCGGGCACACCCGGCTGCGGAAGCTGGTGACCAAGGCGTTCACGACCGGGGCCGTCAGGGAACTGCGTCCCTTCATCGCCCGGGTCACCGACCAGCTGCTGGACCAGTGGCCCGTGGGCGAACCGCTCGACTTCGTGGCGCGGTTGGCGGCGCCGCTGCCCGTCATGGTGATCTGCCAACTGCTCGGAGTGCCGCAGGCCGACCGGTCCGTGGTCCAGCGCTGGTCCGCAGAGCTGTTCGCGGCGGGAGAGCCCGACGTCATCGACGCGGCCTCACACGCGATCGCCGGTTACATGACGGACCTCATCGCCGCCAAGCGCCTGGACCCCGGCAGCTCGCTCCTGGACCGGCTCATCTCGGCCCGGGACGGAGCGGACCGCCTGAGCGAGGAGGAACTGGTCTCCCTGGCCGTGCTGCTGCTCGTCGCCGGACACGAGACCACCACCAACGCCCTCGGTAACGCCCTCTTGGCGCTGCTCCAGCACCCGGCCCTGGTGGAACGCCTCCAGGACAGTCCGGACGAAGTCCCTGCCGTGCTGGACGAACTGCTCCGCTTCGACTCGGCGGTGAGCATGGCCACCTTCCGGTTCACCACGGAGGCCATCACGCTCGGCGGCACCGATATCCCGGCCGGTGCCCCGGTCCTGGTCGCGTTGGGCGCAGCCAACCGCGACCCGGCCCGGTTCCCGGCGCCGGACCACCTCGACCCGGACCGGGACGCCGCTGCTCATCTCGCGTTCGGTCACGGTATCCACCGCTGCGTCGGCGCCCCCTTGGCCATGGCGGAGATGGAGATCGCTCTGCGAGCGGTGCTGCTTCGGCACCCGGGAATCCGCCTCGCCGTACCGCCCGACCGACTGGAGTGGCGCCGTACCCGCCTCGTCCGCGGGCTGGTCGCGCTCCCCGTCCTGGCCTAACGATGACGGCTGTGCTGTGTGACTCGCGCCGATGTCGGACGTCGCGCTCCCAACTGATTCGATGCGGTGCTGGTGGGAGCCGGTTACGGTTCCAGGCCGTGGAGTGTTTGGGGAGCGGGCAGAAGAACGCGGAGATCGCCGTCGCCCTTCGGGGCGGGGTGCCGAGTCGGTCGAGCGGTCTACGCCGGGCACGACGGGTGTCGAGGGCGGACACGGCCTGCTACCCGAGTCGGGCGAGCGCTCCCGGCGATCTACGCGATCGGCGAGCACCGCGACGTCGACTGGCCCACCGTGTTCCAGTTGCCATGTATGCCCTGACCTCAACTCGCAGCAGGGCATCTGGCCACGGTCGACCGCGACATCGGTAACCGTGCCGCAGCCGCCCTCGCGGCCGGATGCCCCGAGCCGTGGAACGCAGGCTCAAGGGGATCCGGTACGGCCCGGAGTTCGTCGACGGCCGCCTCGCCGGGACGGGGCTCACATTCGCTCGAACACCCGAGACTGGCTTCCGGTTTTCACGGCGAAACGGCGACCACCGCTGGTTCGGGCGGGTAGAGGTCGAGCACGATGTCCAGTCCGGTCGCACCGACATCAGCGAGCAGCTGGGCGGGCAGGACGCAGCTCCCCTGACCGTTCTCGCTGCTGAAGCCGAGAAGCAGCTCCAGGTCGCAGTCGACGGACAGGCTCGCCAGTTCCTCTCGTCTCCCGTCAACGAGCTCGACCAGCGCTCGCACATGGTCCGTGAGATCGCTGTCATCAGGGAGCCCGCTTCGCTTGATCCAGACGCTGGTCTCCCGTCGAGCACTGCTCGGATTACAAGGAGTCATCAGGCTGTCCCGCTCGAACTGCTGGTCCGCCGTGAGCCCCAGGCGGCCCGAGATCTCGCCGGCGCCGACCCTCCGGCTTGTGATCCGAATCGATCCGGCCGACCACTTCGTGCCCGGCGCTGCCGCCTCTGTCATCAGGTCTTCTCGCACATCCTTACGGTTGCAGGACGGTCTACGGGACGCGATGACATTTCCTCGGGGATGGAGGCCAGCGGGGCCGACACCATCGGTTCGGGTTCGGGGGCTTCCTGAGGGCGCGCCGGCTCGGCCTGGTGAGCGGGGCTGTCCAGGACGGTTCCGACGGCGTGACCACTCCAGCCATGATCTATCATTTCGCCCGCGACCGGTAGCTGGGCGAAGGCCGTCAGCCGTCAACCGATCCCGGTGACTACCGAGGCCAGAGACAGGAGCAACGCGCCCAGCGCCCCCGCGGAGCCGTAGAGCCTCACCTCACGCCGGCCATCGTGTCGGCGGACATAGTGCGTGGTGGCGGCGGCGAAGGCCAGGCCACCGGCCATGAACCACGGCCCCCACAGATAGAGGTACCAGAGGGTCAACCCCACCAGACCAGGCGCCACAGCGCGCACCCCGGCCTCGACCAGCACTCCGTGGACCACGAACAGTGATCCGTGCCAGACGAGCAGCACTGCTGCGCCCCCACCACAGAACACCGTCAATCGACCGGCCCACTTGCCGCGCCGGCGCGTCAGGCCGATGCCGATCACTGCCCCGAAGAGCTTCAGAAGACCGGTCACCCACAAGACGGCCAGGAACCACGTCACCCGGTCATGAGCGAGCTTCACCAGTGACGGAGCCACCGCCGCCTGCACACCGAGGGTGCCTCCCGTTGCCCAGACGAAACTGGGTACCGCGAACAGGAACCCCCATGCCGCAACAGCGAACCCGGGCCACTTGCCCGGACGGGGGCGGGGCGTCCGGCACAGGACCGGACGCACTGCATCGTCCGAAGAATGCTTGATCGTCACAGCTCCACCGTCGCCCAACCTCGACGACAGGACGTCGTCCGCGCGAACGATCACGCTCCCCCGTGCGGGGGAGACACTTGTGATCGCGTCCACCGACGACCCGTCGGCCCCTGACGCCGCCCGCAGCCGACTGGAACGCCTCACTCACCACGACTTCATAGCGTGGGCGCCTCGAGTGCCGTCATCGTTCGACCCGGATTCCATCCGCGCCACCCTGACCCGGGGGTCCGTGACGTGGCCACCTGGATACCGCCGGTCGGCCGACCGGCCCGATCGGACCTGGTCGTGCGCAGTGCCGGTGAGCAGAGTTGGTCAGGTGCCCGGAGAAGGGGGGCGTACGGCGCCGCAGGACGGCCTGATCGGGCGGTTCGGAACCTCGGTGACCCCGTTCGGCTGGACGGCTCGGGTCCTCACTCTCAGCGCAGTTACTCGGCCAGCCTGATGATGATGCCCTCCGGGCCGCGGAGGCAGCAGATCAGATAGCTGTCCTCGAACGGGCTCCGTGGCCCCGTACGAGGTGTTCACCAGCGCGGGCCACGAGGTCGTCGTGGCCACCCCGGGCGGCGTCGTACCGACCGTGGATCGGGCCAGCCTCGCCCCGGAGTGCAACGGCGGCCAGGAGGGCGCGGACCGGATGGCCGCCGCCCTGGGCTCGATCGCCCCGCTTCAGCAGCCGGTGAAGTGAGAGGAGACCGACCTCGGTGACTACGACGCGGTCTTCTACCCCGGCGGGCACGGCCCCATGGAGGACCTGGCACTCGACGCCGTCTCGGGCCGGCTGCTGGCCGCGGCACTCGCCTCCGGCAAGCCGCTCGGCGTGGTCTGCCATGCCCCGGCCGCACTGCTGGCCGCGCGGAACGCCGACGGCAGCTCGCCGGTCACCGGGCGCCGGCTGACCGGTTTCACCAACGCCGAGGAGACCCAGGCGGGCCTGGCTGACCGCGCCAAGTGGCGCTACAGGACCGGCTGGTGGAGCTCGGAGCGGACTTCCAGGAGGACGAGCCGTGGGCGCCCCACGTCGTGGTCGACGGCAACCTGGTCACCGGCCAGAACCCTGCCTCCTCGGCCCCGCTCGCGCAGGAGCTCCTCACGAAGCTGGCCTGAGCCCGTAATGGGCTGCCCGGCCGCTCGCGGGCGGTCCGGGCCGCGTCGCCACTCGCCTTCGAGGACGCTGAACGGTTCGAGCCTCGCCAACCGTCCCGGATCAACGCGCTGAACGGTGACGTCTGCTTCCGGTCCACCTCGGCGGCGACGTCAAGGTCCCCGACGCCCGGCGGGAGCAGGCGGCCGTGTCGGCCCGTCGCCGGGACGTGCCGGCTGTGCTCGACCGGCATGTGCCGCTCGGCCAGGACTGGGCAGCGGTACCTCTCGGTGTGCGGCGTTCGGACGATGACCAGGCGACCGGGGGGCCCGGGGGGTTGTCCCCGCTGGGTTCGGTGGGGGCGGACGCTCAGCCTGCGAGGGTGACGAGCCGTGCATGCTCCAGCTGTGCTGTCTGCGTGGCCTTGAGGTGTACGTGGGCAGTGTCGAGACGCTGCAGCAGGGCGGCGTACCCGTCCGCGTAGGGCTGCTTTCGTCCGGTGGCGCCGGGCGGGTCCCAGAAGATGAGCGTCTTTTCGTTCTTGCGCGTGCCGTCCGGGGACGCGAAGGACAGTTCGTACACCACCAGGCGCGGTTCGTTCGCGGGCAGAGCCCCCAACAGCTCCTCGTGGGTCAGATTCCCCTCCACCTCCGGCACCAGGACATGGGAGGAGGCCGCGTAGCGGAGGATCACCGTGTTGATATCCCGTCTGTCCTGGATGTGCTGAAACGCGTCAAGACTGCCTTCCGAAAAGCCGATCGGGCTGCTCACAGTGGCCTCATCTCGGTCGTGACCGGTACCCGTGGTTCAACGATGCAGCCCCCGCTGACGGTGCGCCTGCGTCGGCCTGGGGCGCCCCGTGTTCTGCGGTCCTGCTTCGGCCCCGCCAGCGGAGTGCCGCGGGGCTGCTGGTGCGGGCTGTGGGTCGTGGCCGGTGCGCGCGGGTGCGGTGTGGAGTTGGCGGAGAGGGTGAGGGCTGCGGGAACGAATCGAACTGCGTCCTCGTCTGTTGTCGGTGTGGCGGTCCGCGGACGGCACGCGCTGTGGGGTAGGTCTGGTGCTGCTGCCCGCGCCTGGGCGGCGGCGCGGACGGAAGCGGGTGGAGTGCGTATGGCCAGTGGCACGGTGAAGTGGTTCAGCGCGGAGAAGGGCTTCGGGTTCATCGCCCAGGACGACGGGGGCCCGGACGTGTTCGCGCACTACTCCGGGATCGACGGTGCCGGCTACCGGGAGTTGCGCGAGGGCGAGCAGGTCACCTTTGACGTCACCCACTCCTCGCGCGGCCTCCAGGCCGAGAACATCACCCGCCCCTGACCACAGGGCCACCTGCGACGAACCCTCCTTCTGCGGCCCGCGGGACGACGCCGCCACTGTCCGCGACGTGCACACCCGTCGACGACGGACGGCTCAGCACAGGCACGGCCACCCGGGTGGTCATGGGTGGCGCGTTGGCCTCGGGCTCAACAAGACGGCCCACTGTGAGTGAATTCCCGCCTGCCCCGTGCGGCCTGGCCGGGGACGGCTCCCTGGCGCCGTGCTCGTGGTGGCCTCCAGGGGGGTGGAGGCGAACGGGGGATGTGTCGCTCGGGGCGGTGAGGACCAGCGGCTTGGGGTGTCAGCTGAGTTGGAACAGGCTGCGTGCACCGGTGATGTCGAGCAGGCGCAGGGCTTGGCTGTTCAGTCCCCGCAGTTCCAGGTTCCCGTTTTCCTGCTGGGCTCTCTGGCGCAGGGACAGCAGCACGTTCAGGCCGCTGGAGTCCATGAACGGGACTCCGGAAAGGTCCAGGCTGAGGGTGCGGCCGTTCAGGAGGACGGGGCCGGCGACCTCGGTGATGTGGGGGCTGGTGCTGATGTCGAGTTCACCGGCCACCACGATCACCGTGAACTCGGCGTGACTGGCAACGCTGATGTCAAAGGCTGTCCGCATGATCAGTCCTGCCCTCGGGGGTCAAGCCCATCACGGTCGCTTCCGCTCACGGGAAGAAGACCGTCATACGCGCGGGCTCACACAGGTCGCGCGCAGCCGAGCGAGACCACCCGTACCGTCCACCGGCCACATTTCGGTGACCACCCGGCAGCGCGGGGTCTCCCACCAGACCAGGCTGGTTCACCCTTGAGCCTCGCACGCCCCGGCCGGGAACGCCACCACGCCTCCGCGGCATGGAGGGGACAACGGGCATGCGTAACGGTGCGCTCAGCGCCTCGGTGGAGGGAACAGGCGGGCACGCGGGGCGCACGGCCGCACTCTCGGAGCGTCCCCCTCAACTCCTCCAAGCCCTGCACGCCGAGCGAAGCGTTGGAGACGCGACCCGGCCCACGCCTCCGCCGAAGGGGCGCTGTGCGGGTCCCCTCATGCGGTGACAGCCCGGGCACGGTCCTGCCAGCGGCGTGGCGGTGCGCGTCCGCCCGGCGTGGGCGGGACTGCGCGGGGTGGCCGGCCGTGGTGGCATCGGTGGGATGAAGATCCTTTCGCTTGTGACGAATCAGCGTTGCTGGCCCGCTCGGGAACGGCGGACCGGGCCGCGGCCAGGTCCGCAGTGGCCTCCCGAGCCGCAGACGGCGCGTCCCTGGCGCTGCAGCTGGACATGTTCGGCCTGTGGCCGGCGGATCACACCCCGGAGCCGGGCCGGCAGTGATCGACTCGGCGCCGGAGACAGCAGCTGCGCCGCTCGCGCCCCCGGCCCACTCCCTGGGTCTCTTCTCTCCTCGTCCGGTCACGACAGGGACGACATCGGCAGCAGTTTCATCGTGGCCGCGCCTCGCCTTCCGGGACATGGGCTTCGCGGACGGCGGGCCTCGGCGGGGGTGGCCGTGCGCGGTCGGGCCGGGCCTCGGCCCTTGCTGGGTGCCGGCCGGGGCGGGGCGGTCACCGACCAGCCCGCCGGGTAGCCGGTCACCTCCGCGCCATCGTCGTCGTAGTCGTCGAGGACCTCGTGCTCGGGGCCGGAGCGGCGGAGGAGGAGTTCGTCGCGGCGGGCGGCACCGAAGTGACGGGCGCGGGCCGGGCGGCGGACCGCCGAGGCGTCGGCGCGGTGTGAAGGGGATCGGTGGCGATCCGCATCAGGAACGGTACGGCGGGAGCGGCAGTGGCCCGGCTTTCGTCGGCGCACATGCCAAGCAGCACACCCATCGGGTCACGTGCGCACCCGCCTCCAGTGAGTGCGCGGCAGGGGAACGGCCTCCCAGGCCCTTCCCCCGTGAGGGAAGTTCCCCGAGGGAAGGTCGTCGAGGACGGCTCCGTCGAAGGTGCGGGGCTCGATGGCCGCCGCCACGGCCCGGCTCTCGAACGGGCCTCCCGCGAACGAGGCGAGATCCGCCCCGTCTCCCAGAGCCCGGCACAAGGCGAACGTCGGATCGGCCCGCCAGTCCCACGACCCCACACCGTCCCGCCGTCGAATGCACAAAGACGCGGCAAGCACGAAGTCTCCCGGCGACCGGCGATCTTCGCCGAAGTCATCCGCGCGCGACCAGCATGGGCATCCCGGGACATCACGCACATGAGACTCGTGACCTGCAACTCCACCATGCACAGCGCTCGATGACCCGAACAACAGTCCCCGGGCTACTTGCCATTCAGGTGTGTGGTCAGGCGTGACAGCAGAGGCAGCGCCGCCTCAAGCGTCTTTCGTTCATCGGAACTGAGGACATCGTGGATCGCGGCGCCGAGCCAGTCCGCACGCCTTCGGCGCTCCTCGGCCAGACGGCCACTTCCCGTCGGCGTGATGTGAAGCAACAGCTTGCGCCCGTCGCTGGGGTGCGCCTCGGCACGCACAAGGCCCTGAGCCAGGAGTTCTTTGACCGCCTTGGCAGCCGACTGGTGACTGACTCCCCGCTGTTGTGCGATTTCGGCGGTGGTCAGCGGGCCACTGCGGTCCAGGTAGCCCAGGACGGCGGCCTCGCCGGGCGGCATCTTGTCGGCGGCGCGCACGGTGCGTACGAGCCGTCCGATGGTCAGGCGAAGTTCCTCAGCCAGCTCGCTCTCGTCCATGACGCCAGCCTACCCACACGATCAACCAAACTGTACAACTTGACTCCACTGTTTGCTGTGGCGCTACGGGGGCACCCACCGGCCCTCGTCGTGTCGAGGGGTGGGCGCGGCCGAGTCGAGTCGCGGTCATCACGGCTCGATATCTACAACCATTCTGTACAGTCTGGTTGTAGATATTCGGTCGACGGTTCGGAAAGGACCCGCAGTGAAGCTCACCAAGCATGCGCATGCCTGCGTCACGCTCGAGAAGGACGGAACCCGCCTGGTCGTCGACCCCGGCATCTTCACCCCGGACGCGGCAGAGGCCGTCACCCGGGCTCACGCCGTCCTGATCACCCACGAACACTTCGACCACTTCGACGAAAAGCTCGTCGCCGCCGCTCTCGAAGCCCAGCCCGGGCTGCAGGTCTACGGCACAGCCACGGTCGCAGCCACCCTCGGCAGCCGCGATGGCCGCGTCCACGCCGTCGCCGCGGGCGACACCTTCAGCGTCGGTTCGATCACCGCCACCGTCCACGGCCACCGCCACGCGCTGATCCACGCCGACATCCCGTGCCCCGACAACGTCGGCTACCTCCTCGACGACGGAGCCGTCTACCACCCCGGCGACGCCTACTTCGCGCCCGACGCTCCCGTACGGACCCTCCTGCTGCCGACCAGCGGCCCATGGACAAAGCTCGGCGAAGCCGCCGACTACGTCCGCACCGTCAAGCCCGAGCGCGTCTTCCAGATCCACGAACTCATGCTCAGCGATCTCGGCCAGCACTCCACCGCCAATCTCCTCGGCGAGAAGGGCCTGACCGGCACCCCGATCGACCGCCTCGAGCCCGGCACCACCGTCCAGCTGTAACACCTCGTTCCCAACGGATGCGGAGCCGGCGCCAGCCGTGGGCCAGGCGATGGCTTCCACAACCCACCGGTGGACGCCGAAGCCGAAGCCCTGCGGGATGCCGCGGCGGGCGATCGCAGGTTTGACGCCGGTCGCCCAGACCAGGCGGCGGTACTTGTCGTGGCCGCGGTCGGCCAGGAGTGTGTCCGGCCGGCTGCGGGCACGTCCGACCCGGCCGCAGCCTGGAGGACGAGCAGTCCGTGGACGACGGAGGCGAAGCCCGTGGGGCCGAACCAGCCGCCACCAGCTTCTGCCTGGCGCTCGAAGCCTGTGCCGATCAGCGACACCAGGAGGGAGGCAGGGCGGATCAGCACGATCGCCAGGATGACCGCCACGTACCCGCCCAGCGACAGGTACCCGAACAGCAGCAGCAGGTCGGTCCGGCAGCGGCGATGAGAAGCAGAACCACCGGCAGGGCGAGACCGTCGTTGATGCCGCTCTCGACGTTCAGCAGGTGCCGCAGCCTGGCCGGCACTTCCTTGCGGCCACGATCGCGGAGGCGAAGACGGGGTCCGTGGGCGCGAGGACCGCGCCCACGAGGAAGGACGCCGTCCAGTCCAGGGCCGCCAGGTAGTGGGTGATCAGCGCCGTGCTGGCCATAGACGAGCGCCCGGATTCCTGCGGTCGCCGACGTAGCGGATCTGCCTGCCCGGCCGAGGCCGAGTGGGCGAAGCCGTCGGGGTGGGCCCTGGTTGGACGGGTGAGGGGCGCGGAAGGGATGGGCCGCGGCGTCGGCTTCGGCGGCGCGTTCCTCTTCAAGGAGCGCATAGTGACGTTCTCTTTGCTGACCAGAGGTCAAGCTGGCCGGTCCGTTCCCGGCGGCCGTCTGCGTAGGGCGGGCCGGCGGGGTCGCATCCTGACAGCCGCCATCTGTGTGGTCTGCTCGGCCGGCATTGGCCCTGTCGCCGTCTCCGGCACGGCTCACGCGCAGGGCGAATGCATCACCACCGGCATGACCACCACGTGCACCTACACCGAGACCGGAGAGCACAGCCTGCTCCTTCCCAACGGTGTGGGCACGGTCGACGTGACCGCGGTCGGCGCTGCGGGAGCGGCCGGCAACAGGCCGGGCAGCGGAGCCGGCGGCAATGGGGCGCAGGTCACGGCGACCGGTGTTCCCGTTGCAGCGGGCAGCACCCTGTACGTCGAAGTCGGCGGCACCGGCACCGGCACGGGCACGGGCGGCTTCAACGGAGGCGGCGCGGGCGGAGTCCGCGGGGCTTCCGCGGGTGGCGGCGGCGGAGGTGCGAGCGACGTGCGCACCGCTCCCAACAGCACGCCACTGAGTACGAGCGACACGCGTCTCGTCGTCGCCGCGGGCGGTGGAGGAGGCGGGTCGACGGGCACCGCCGGAGGCGGAGGCGGAGGAACGGGAGCGGGCCCCGGCGGTCTTGGCGGCGCCAGTTTCGGCCCGGCTCCAAGTGGTGTCCCTGGGGCCGCGGGCGGTGGCTTCGGCATCGGCGGCGGCGACGGAGGAGCCGGTGCCACCACGCCGGCAGGCCCGGGCCCGGGTGGGGGCGGCTTGGGTGGAGCCGCTGCTGCGAATGTCGCCGGCGGCGGCGGGGGTGGCGGCGGAGGCGCGGCCGTCTTCTCAGGCGCGGGCGGTGGTGGCGGTGGCGGGAACACCGGTGGCACCGGAGGCGGGGACGGCGGGTCGCCCGGCAGCGCTGGAGCGGGAGCTCTCGGGGTCGGCGGCGAGGGTACTGCTGTGGGCCTTACCGGCGGTGGCGGGGGCGGTGGCTACTACGGTGGTGGCGGCGGCGCGAGTTCCCCCGACGCTGCTGCAGGGGGTGGAGCGGGGGCGTCGTTCGTGGTGCCGGCAGGCGTCACACGGACCGCAGCTCCCGCCACCGTGGCCACCGCGAGCGTCACCATCACCTTCACCGTGCCTGTCGTGCCCGCGACCTGTGCCACCAGCCCCGCCGTCCTGCAGGCCCAGGGCTTCAACGTCATCACCGGCAACGACCAGAACAACATCCTGGCCGGCACCGCGGGGCGGGACGCGATCTTCGGGCAGGCCGGCAGCGACCTCATCGACGGCCGCGGCGGCGATGACCTGCTGTGCGGGGGCGACGGCAGCGACTTCCTGCAAGGCGCCGACGGCAGCGACAACCTCTTCGGCGAGAACGGCAACGACGCCCTGGACGGTGGCACCGGCACCAACTCGAACAACGGCGGCCCCGGCGCCGACGCCTGCTACCGCCCCGCCACCGGCCCCGGCGCCACACAGTGCAACCCCTGACCCACCAGACGCCGCGAGAACCCAGAGGACGCGGTGGCATCGATCGCGGCGAAGGGCGTGCCGACGCGGCCCCAGCGGCGCAGCACCCGGCGGGACACGGCACTGAGTCACCCGGCCACCTGCCGGGACACGGCCGACGTGAACGTCGTGGAGGCGTTGGGGGAGGAGCGATCGTGCAGGGACCAACGCCCGAACACGGAGGCCTCGCATGATTCAGCCGATACCCCGCCCGCTGTCGTGGTGGGTGCGATCGGTGATGCGTTGAGGCTCCAGGCCGGAGCGCCAGAGCCGGTCCTGGAAGGCAGCTTCGGCGACGACGGTTGTGCCCGCTCGCAGCACCACGCCGATGACGCGCACCCGTGGTGGTCATCGTGCCGATGACCGCCACCTCTGCGTCTGTTCTGCCGGCACGGGGATCGGCCACTGACCGGCACGCGAGCACGGGCCGTCGCCCCATGACGGCCCGCATCGCCGGGCGACGGCCCCCGCCGCGCATGGACCGTGGACACCCAGTCAGCGCTGGCGGGTGAGGATCCCGGTTGCCAGTCCGGTCTGGTAGCGCACCCGGTCGTCGTCCAGCAGGGTGAGCGTCTGCTCGCCTATGCTCTTGCACCTGCCGCTGGGGATGCTCTCGGTGACCACCGTGTCGAGTTCGATCGTGCTGGAGTCGGCGGCCACGAGGGTGCCCGTTCCTCTGCACTGGATCGCGCTGCCGGTCGCGGTGCTGGTGGTGCGAGTGGTGACCATCTCGTCACCGACCTTCCCCTGCCGGATGGTCATGCGCCGACGGTGTTCCCCAGTGTCGTCACTGATGGATCCCTCCCACACACCCAGGAAGACCGCCGGCACGGCGCCCGTGGAAGAAGAGGACACCGTGGGCGCCTGGTCCGGTGCCTGGCCGAGTGCCGGGGATTGCGGTGGGGTGGTGCGCGGGCTCTCGGCCGGTGGAGGGGAGGAGCCCGGCGTCTTGGCGGAGGTGGTCCATGCCGTGGCTGCGATGCCCAGGACCGGTATCACGATGCCGATGACCCACCAGGCCCATCCGGGTGGACCGCTCCCCGGGCTGCCTGACCGCGAGGGCTCTTGCTCGACTTGCGCCGTCTCCTCGTCACGAGCGTGGCTCACTGCTTCGACTACCCCTCCCACAAAGGACTCTGAGCAAGGCTAGCCAGGGACGCGCAGTCCCCGGCCCGAAGGGACGGATCCGGCTCGGCGAGGCAGCGGGGTCCGCCGTCGTCGAGAAGACGGCGCCGGACCGAGCCCTCAGACGCCGGGGATCTCGCGGGCCGCGAAGGCCGCACGGACCTGCCGCGCGGCCGCGGCGCCGTACATCCGCTCCGCGGTCGCGACCGTCGTCCGGGCCGCGTCCGCGAAACCGGTGCCGGGGGCGAAGCCGAACTGCGCGTTCACGATGATCCGGTCGGCGGTGCGGGCCCCGAGCGCGCCACGGATGTCGAACAGGGCCCGGGACCAGATCTCGCCGTCCGCGTGGACCTCGCCGACGCGGTCCGCGTAGACCTTGGTGCCGTCGATCCGGCGCAGGCAGTGCGGGGCGGCGCTGTAGCCGGTCGAGTCCCAGTCGGCGACGCAGCCCAGGTCGGTCCGGCGGGTCCATCCGTACCGGGCGCCGGCGTGCTCGCCGACCGCGACGGCCAGGTAGTCGCCGAAGGCCTCGCCGATCGCGCCGGCCTCGGGTGAGGCGCCGAACCCGGGCACTTGGGCCTCGTGCACCGAGTGGCCGTACTCGTGGACGATCACCTCGGCGTCCTCGGCGTCGTCGACCCCGCCCTTGCCGAAGCGGATCTCGTCCTTCTTGTCGGTGAAGAAGGAGTTGTCTGCGCCCCACTGGTTGATGCGCACGGGCTGCACCCGGTCGTTGGCGCCCGGCAGCTCGCTGCCGAAGCCCAGGGACTGGAGGTACTCCTGCGCCTCGTTGACCCAGAAGTAGGCCATGACCTGCTCAAACCGGTCGTCGTGCCGGGTGTACCCGGCGGCCTCGCCGACCTTGGCCGACGCGCCGGTGTCCGAGCGCACGGAGGCCCAGCGGCCGTGGAGCCCGTCGCCGGCGTCCAGGTTGCGCAGCGCGGCCAGAGCGTACGCGGTGGCGGGGACGGCGGAATCGGCGTCCTTGCCGTCGGTCAGTGCCTGGTCGCCCGTGGCCTGGACGGGGTTGACCATGAAGATCCGGCCCTGCGGCGCGGTGGCGCCGGCCGTCGGGGCCGAGGACTGTGCGGTGGCCGGGCCGGCGAGCGAGAAGAGCGCCACGGTGGCGGTGGCCGCGGCGAGCATGCCGCGGGGTGTGCGGCGGGTCATGGACATCCTCCTGTGGTGGGAAGGCGTGGGTGGGGCGGGTGTGATCCTCGCCCACCCGGCCCCGGCTTGAACAGACCCTGACAGGGTCCAAACCACCCCACCTGCCGGTCCGGCTGCCGGGGTGATGGGCCACCGCGGGCGAACGGGCGGCTCGGGAGGTAATCGCCGCCCTCACCTGAGCCGGCGGACGACGGAACGGGCGGCAAGCGTGACTCGGGCATGACGGAGGCCTTCACGGCCGTGGCCGCGCGCGGGCAGGCGACGGCGGGAGCGATCGGCGGGTCGAAGGGACTCCCCCTTATCGTCGATGTGACGAAATTGGTGGTATGGTCGGCTCATGAACGAAACCAGAGACGAGAACACCGACGCAGCCCACCCCGTCAATGCCGATGCGGACGCCGAACTCGCATGGAAGGCAGCCGAGTTGGCCACCGGATGGGTTTCGGCGAGCACACGCTTGACGGAGAGTCAGGGATGGACGCTCGTCGGTCTTCAGCACATGGGCTCTGGACAGGGGGAGATGTACGCCTGGGGCAAGCTGGGTGCCTGGCAGCGGCAGCTGACCGAGGCGCTGGCCGCGGACGACGGAAGCGAGGAGAGCCGCCATCGCGTCACGGAGGCGAAGCGGGCCGCCACCTCGGCCATGCGCGACATGCTGCTCGCCGGAATTCCCGCAGGGGTGGCGACCAACCGGATCTGGCGCGACGGGCTGGGACCCGATCCGCGCGAGGAGCTGCGTCGCTTCGTCGAAACGCACACGGGGGCGAGCCGCCCGAGCTGACCGGATCGACGAAGCCGGCCGCTGTCAGTGGCGGGCGCGAGGATGGGGACGTACCGCTGAACCGGCCACCTTCTGAGGGGTTCTCCATGTCCGTTTCCGTTTCCGGGCCCGCAGCCGACGCCGCGGCCGTCCCCTTCCCCACCGGCTGGTGCGCCACGGACCTGGGGAGCCTGCGACCGTGCGCATCCACCTACGAGGTGTACCCCCTGGAGAGCCTGCCGCCGCTGGAGGCCGCGCACCTCGACGACGGGTACGACTGGCTGGGCGGGGCGGGCGGGCCGCGATCCGAGCACACGGAGCATCTCGCGTCCCTGGAGCGGGAACTGGCCGGAGCCGGACTGGCGCTCCCCGAGGGCTTCGCCGCCTTCTACGGCAGCGAGCACCTCTGCCACGCCTTCGACGAGGTCTCGGTGACGGCCTGCTGGAGCCATCTCTCCGGCCCTCTGCGCAGCCCGGTCGAGGAGGGCGCCCGCCTCGTACGCTTCCTGCGCGACCAGCAGGACTGCGTCGTCTGGTACCTCTACCTGCGCCCCTCCGGCGAGGCGTTCGTGGTCCTCTCGCACCTCGAACTGGAGTCCGCCGGCTGGTGGGCGCAGGGGGAGCCGACCGAGGAGGTCAAAGCCGCGGTGGCCTCCTCGCTGATGCGGTGCGCCGACACGTTCGAGGAGTTCGCGTACCGCTTCGTCGTGGAGAACGAGCTGTGGATGCAGATGCACTCGGCAGGTGCCGAGAGCCCGCTCGCCCCCCGCCTCCAGGCGTACGCCGACCACTACGCGTCCGCCGCATCCTGACCCCGGCGGCTCCCTCCGCAGACCTGGGAGGCTGTCCCGTGCCGGGGCCCTCAGGGCCGGCGTCCGGCCCACGCCACGAGCCGGTCGATGGCCGGGGCATCGGGGCCCACGGCCACCACTTCCCCGAAGGGGATCAGTCCGCCGCGGGTTTCGGCCGGCAGCGCGCCACGTACGACGCCGATCACACGCTCGATGAGAGCTGGGTCCCAGTCCGGGGCCTGTCCGGTCGCCCTGGCCAGGTCCCAGGTGTGCACCGTGAGTTCGTGGGTGTAGACGGCCGCGGCGGCCGCGCCCGGCAGGACACCCATCGGCAGGCGCAGCTGCCGGCCGAGGATGCCCGGATCCGCCCACACCTCCGCGACCTCGCGGGCGCCCGGCACCCAGGCCGCCGCCCATGCGCCGTTGGCGACCTCGTCGGCGAAGGACGGCACGCTGAACGGGTCCTCGCCGCGCCCGATCACCGAGATCCGGCGGACGACGGCGACGAGGTGGCTCGACAGCCGCCGTACGTCGAACTCCTCACAGGGGGTCGGGGCGTCGTACTGCTCGGGCCGGACGGCGGCCAGCGTACGGCCCGCCAGCTCGACGGCCGCGGCGAGATCGGTCCGGGGATCGAACGAGGAGGGGGCGGCGACGGCACCGGTGGAGTCGGACGGGGTCTCGATGAGCTGCTCGGTCTTGTTCATGGGTTCATCCTGCAAACAAAAGTGGCCACCTTCTGGCCAGTTTTCCGAAGAGAATGTAAAGACGACGACGCGGCACCCACGAAGGAGGAAAAGGGGCACATGAGAGCCGACCGGCTGGTGGCGACCCTGCTCTTCCTCCAAGAACGCGGCCGCGTCACCGTCCCCGAAGTGGCCGCCGAACTGGAGGTGTCCGAGCGCACCGCGCGCCGAGACCTGGAGGCCCTGGCCGCGGCCGGCATCCCCGTCTACTCGCAGCGCGGCCGCGGCGGCGGCTGGTCCCTCGTCGGCGGGGCCCGTACCAACCTCACCGGACTGACTGCCGACGAGACCCGGGCGCTCTTCCTCGCCACCGGCCCCCTGTCAGCCACCCCTGAACTGCGTACCACGCTGCGCAAGCTGGTCCGGGCCCTGCCGCCGACCATGCGGGCGCAGGCCGAAGCCGCGACTCGCGCAGGGGTCGTCGACGCCACGGACTGGTCCCGCAACGCCGTCACCGCCGATGCCGCCCACCGCTCCGCGCTCCAGGGCGCCGTCGTGGACGGGATCCGCGTCCGCCTCGGGTACGCGGCCGTCGGTAAACCAGCCGGCGAACGCACCGTCGACCCCCTCGGGCTCGTGGCCAAGGCGGGCGTGGACTACCTGGTCGCCGGTACGGACAAGGGCCTGCGCACCTTCCGGCTCAGCCGGGTCACCTCCGTCGAGCCGACCGGCGAACCGGTGACCCGGCCGCCCGACTTCGACCTCGCCACGGCGTGGCGGACGCTGTCCGGAGCCTTCCAGGACGGCATGCACGCGGTGACCGCCCGGGCCCGCGTCCACCCCGACACGCTGGCCCTGCTGCAACGGTTCCTGGGCGGCCGCGTGCGCGTCGGCGGCCCGCTGCCCGACGGCTGGACCGAGGTATGGGTCGACGGCCCGGCCGCCAAGGCCCTGGCAGGACATCTGGCCGGGCTGGGAGCGGGGCTGGAGGTACTGGAGCCGCCGGAGGTACGGCAGTGGCTGGCCCGGATCGCCGCCGAACTCACGGGGATGTACGCGGGGGAGGAACCACACGCACACCACGTCCCGTAGCCGATGGCCTGACGCTGACCGGCGGGTCGTTGACGCCGAGATCTCGGGGGAGCCGTGCCGAGTTCGTCCACCGATTCCGGACCGAGCGGCCCCCTGCCCAACTTCCGTGACACACGGGAAGGTGCCTGTGCAAACGCGCCGTCACCCCCGCCTCGCAAGGCCACGGCGTCGGCACCCCGCCTCCACCACCAGCTGGTGACCGCCATCGCACCCGAGTGGTCCTCCCTCCTGGCCCACCCCGACAACCCCCACGGGCGCGCACTGTACGACCGCCTCGCCTGACCCGGATCTCGCCCTTGCTGGCCAGAAGCCCCAGCAGGCCGGTTGGCACTCCGTGCGGGTGCGCCGGTTGGTGGTCTCCTTGGGCACCCCGTTCCCTACGGTCCTGCCCCACCGAGCCGCCCCGGCCGCCCGGTCGCTGCGCGCTTCCACGCACGGGCGCGATGCCCACGCTCCACGGCCGACCACCTGCTGCTGCTCATGCAGGGCCAGCGCCTGGACGGCACGTCGGGCTCGACCCACAGGCGGGCGACGTTCGAGGACACCGTCGCAGCGTCCGCGCGCTCCCCGCGCACCGCGGGGGCGTGCTCGCTGCCACCGATCGAGGCGGTCACGAGGTGAGGATGCCGTCGAAGACCCCGTCGGCGAGGCGCCTGACCTGCCCCCGACAGCAACCGCGGCCGGACGCCGGCCCCTGATCGGGGTCGGCTCGCGACCGTACCCGCTCAACCCGGAGGGAGCCCGAACTTCACCGTCGTGATGCGGTCCCGCTGCCCACGGTCGAACACCACCACGGAGCTGGTCCCGGGGACCCTGGCCAGATCACCACGATCGAGCTGCCCCAAGAGCCTCGCCAGCCCCCGTTGGTGAAGGGCGAACACCCGTCGCGACGCAATCCGCCGACGAGCACGCTGACCCGACAACACCTCTCCAGGACCGACGTCCAAAACCACCAGGTGCAGGGGACGTCCGGCCCCGCGTGCGGTGCGGGCCAGCCACCAGCGCATCCAGCTCCTGCTTCCGCAGTCGTGGATCAGCAGGGGACCGCCGCAGCGCAGCTCGTCACGCAACCAGCTCATGTGTTTCAGCCGTGCCGCTGGCCGGTAGAGCGCATAGGGAAGCCATGCCGGCATCCACGCCTCGAACGACGAGCGTGTGACGCGGGGATCGACCACACAGGCGGAACCGGACCAGGCGCGCAGCAGGGTGCTCTTCCCACTGCCGGGAAGCCCGCAGACCACGACCGCCGCGTCGAACGGGTACGAGAGCCGTACATCCCGCCCGGCAGCTCCGCGCAGATCGAGCACCCCGCGCGGAGCCATGAGAGGGCTCGGGCACGGGCCGCCGGCACTGTGGCAGCGCGGCTACTGGAGCCAGCCGCGCTGTGCTGCTTTCAGGCCGGCCTCGAACCGGCTGGACGCCTCGAGGCGTTCCATGAGGCTTGACATCTGCCGACGTACGCTCCGGGCGGAGATGCCGAGCTTGCGGCCCGCGACCTCATCGGTGAGGCCGGAGGCGAGGAGCCGTAGCAGTTCCTGTTCAGCGGCGGTCAGTCCGCTCCGCTGGTCCTTGGTTCGATCGGCACCGAGCGGAATGGCGGAGTGCCAGATCTGCTCGAACAGCGCGACGAGTGAGGCGACGATTCCCGCCTCGTGAATGCACAGCGCACCGCGCTTGGTGTCGGCCGGATCGATCGGTGTCACTGCGACCCGGCGGTCGAAGACGAGCATGCGCGGTGGCAGCGTCGGGCAGGTGCGCACCATGCCGCCGCGTTCGGTCAGCCATCGTGCGTAGGTGAGGGTCGCGGGGTCGTGGCGCACGCTGTCCTGGTAGAGCGTCAGTACGGCTACGCCTCGCTCCAGGGCCGCTTCGTCCAGCGGTCGGGACGCGTCGAGGCTGGCCTGGGACTGGGCTCCGCCCGGCATCACCGAGAGGCACTCGCCGGCGACCTCCCGGGCGAGTACCTCCAGCGTGGCCTGGATGGCGTCCAGGCCCTCCAGGCGCTGTGTCGTCGTCGCTGGGAGGGTCGGTGCGGTCGGTCGCAGGTCGGCGTATTCGGCGATGGCGCGTGCTGCGGCCGCCTTGCCCAGTTCGAGCTCTTGGCGGCGGCGTACGAGCTCTTCCTCCTGGCGGCGCAGGATCAGCTCGAGACCGAGCTCGGGACTGACCGGCCGCATGACACCGAGCACGTCGCGTGAGGCACGCAGGAGTTTGAGGTCGGCGAGCCTGTCCAGGGCCTCGCGCACGGTGGTCTCGGTGAGGGCCAGTTGCGTGCAGAGGTCCTGCACGCTGCCTTCGGGATGGGCGAGCATGGCTCGATACACGGCTTCCGATGTGCTGTCCAGCCCGAGCGTGTCCAACATCTGCCAGCCCCCCGACTCGCAAAGCGATTAAAATCGTATCGATTCTAGGGTTCGGCTCGTCATCGATCAACCTGCTTGCTCGCGCATGCTGTCTCGGGCCGCATGAATTGCCGTCAGGTTGAACCCTCGGCGATTCGACGAGTAAAATCGCTGCCGCGCGTGCGGGGGCACGCTGCTCGCAGAAGGATTCGGAGCTGCCCGGGATGAACGCAGAAGAATCGGGTGACCGCTCACACCCGTCTTCGCTGCCCGACCGCGCCCGCAAGATCTCCGGGAGGCTCGAGGCACTGATCGCCCGGGAGGCCGCCAGGGCCGGAGGCAAGCCGCCGGTGTACCGGGAGCTCGCCGATCGGGTGAATCGGATCGCAGGACGCAGCGTCATCTCCAGGGACACCATCCGCAATCTGCACCAGGCCAGCACGCAGAAGGGGCAGCCCCCGAACCCGACGGTCGAGACACTGGACTGGCTGGGCCTCGCGTTCGGTATCCGTTCCGGGGCGACGTACTTCCTGGACGACGCCAAGGCGGCTGTCGTGGACGAACAACTGCTGGCCCTGGACAAGCTGGCGGAGCTCCGCGCGGCCACGGGGAACACCGGGGTCATCGGTCTAGCACAGCGCGCCTCGGGCCTGTCCGACAACAGCCTCGGCATGCTGGTCGCACTCGCCGAGAGGCTGAGCGCGCTCGAGGCGGAGGCCGAAGGCCGGCCGCCCGGTGCGATCACCGGGGACGCCGGTCAGTAAAGTGGGCGGGTTACTGGCCGCTGACCCGAAGGATCCACTCCAGCATGCCTGTACCCCGGGGTCTGCGCAGACGCTGTGAGAACATCCTGGCCGCTTTCGAACTGCCCGATCCATTCACCGTCGACTCGTTCCGCGACGCGTTGGCCCGGCATCGCGGACGCCCCATCGTGATGGAGCCGCTGCCCCCGCTCGGTCTCGATTCGCCGTGCGGGGCATGGATCAGCCTGCCCAGCCTGGACGTTGTCCTCTACGAGCAGCGGACCAGCCCGGCCCACCAGGACCTGATCAAACTGCACGAACTCGGTCACGTCCTGTGCGGCCACACCCCCAACGTCGAACTCGCCCGCCTGGCCGGGGCCCTCAACGAGCTCACCCCGGAACTGCTCGCCCGCACGCTCGGCAGAGCCCGCAGTAACTTCGACGACGTCGAGGAGCAGGAGGCCGAGATGATCGCCGTGCTCCTCGCCGACCTTGCCGGAGCCGACCGCGTCGGCACACCTTCCTCGCGCCGGTTGGCCTCCAGCCTCGCGCACCCCGTACGCCGCCTGCGACGCTGGCGAGGAGACTGATGTACACGGTCTACCAGTTCACCCTCCCCGCCTTGCTGTGGACGCTGGTGATGTGGCGCGCTCCCGCCGCCATCAGTGGCGGGCGCCCCTCACGGTTCCTCTGGGGCGTCCTTGCGGCGATCGCCGTGGCGCTGACGACCAGACCGCCCGCCGCGGAGCACCTCATCAGGAACACCACCGGCTCGCCCGACCTGTCGGTGCTCGTCAAGCACCTCGCCAGCCTGGCCTCGCACTACTTCATGCTCGAGTACGTGATCAGCGTCCACGGCCGCAGGCCACGGAGGTCGGCGACCGTCCGCCTGAGGCTTGTCCTGGCCTCGACGGCCGCACTGGCCCTCACGGTGCTGTTCGTCTTCTTCTTCGAGCACGACCCCGCCGCTCCGGCGGCCAGCGTGACCGACGACCACCTCGGCGACCCGGCGGTGCGCCTGTACGAAGGCATCGTCTACGCCTACTTCGCAACGGCCACCCTGCTCTCGGTGAAGCTTTTCTGGTCCAACCGGCGTGCCGTACCCCCGGGCCTGCTGCGCGCGGGAGTCGTATGCCTGGCCGCCGGCTGCGCGGTGGGTTTCGTCTACACCGTCTACCGGGTCATCTTCCTCGCCCAACAACAGAGCCGCCCGCACGACCCGCAGGCAGGGGTCATCGATCCCGTCTCGGAGATCCTTCCAGTCATCATGCTCGTCATGTTTCTCCTCGGGCTGGTCCTGCCGCCCCTGCAGACGCTGGTCCGCTATGTCCACGACCAGTACGCGCTCTGGCGGCTGCACCCGCTGTGGGCGGATCTGCTCCACGCCGTACCCGCGGTGGCCTTCGGCCCGCGCGCGGGCCGCGTACGCGACCTGTTCACCCTCGGGGACCGATCCCTCGACGTGGCACACCGTGCCTTCGAGATCCGCGACGCCGTCCTCGTCCTGCGTGACCGGTGCGCCCCAACCCGCCCCGAGGCAGCGATCGCCGACCCCGACGCGCTGCCGCCGGCGGCCGGCGGGTCGGACGCCATCGCGGAAGGGGAGTGGCTGGCCGCGGCACTCCGAGGGGCCCACGCCTCCCACCACACTCCCCTCCTGGGCGCGGCCAGATCCCCGAGCGAGGAGGTCGCATGGCTGCTCGAAGTGTCGGCCGCATACCGGCGGTCGTCACGCGACCGGGGGAGCGCCGCAGCGCTGGGCGAGGCCCCTTCGGCGGACGTGGCGTCCTGATGCGGCCAGGCCGGATGCTGACGGGCAAAGCGGCTTCCGGGGGTTCCTCGGGCTCGGCAGGATAGTGATCACCGGAACGGCGGGCGACATCAAGTCCCGGCCGTGAAGGGGGACCGACGCCCGAGCGCCCGATCCCGGTCACTATCACCGATGCCACCTTCTGGGGAACCGCCATGTCCAAGTCCGGCCGCCTGATCACCACCGTATTCCTCGCCTCCCTGCTCTCCGGCTTGGCGGCGCCGCTCGTGTCGAACGCGTACGCCGCAACGAGCCCGGGCGGCATCGGCTGGGACACCACCCCGGTGTACGCCACGGTGGCCGCGGCCGGCGCCCCCCACGACAACGGCATCGGCTGGGACTGACCCGGACATGGTGCCGGTCCATCTCACCCTGGTGCCCGCAGGAGGGGAAGCGCCCACCGAGAGCCAAGCCCACTCCCTCATCGACATCCTGTGGGCCCACGCCACGCCCGAATGCGGCATGGAACACGTCCGGACCCGTACGACTCGGACCGGCATCGGGATCGTCCTGTTCATCCGCGCCGCCAACGCAGACATCGCGCAGGCCAAGGCAGTACGCCTCATGACCGCCGCGCTCGCCGCCGGCGCCGCCGGCACCCGCGGCTTCTCGGTCGCGTTCCACCACTGATCGCAGCACCGCTCACCAAGTGGCGTTCCGCCGCAAGTGCCCGCTCCCAGTAGCACCGCCTTCCCAGGCCGAGGCGACCGGCATGGTTGCGGACAGTCGAGCACCCCCCATTTCGCCGAGAAACCTCGGCCAGCCGTTCATACAGCCTTGCTCAAGGAGATTCCGTTGTTCACCAAGTCCAACACGGTCCGCGCCACCGGTACTCTCGTGGCCCTTTCGCTCGCCACCGCCCTGCTCGCGGCCTCGCCCGCCGGCGCCCACGGCCTTCAGACCGGATCCATCGGCGGCAACACCAGGATCAGCGCCACCGTCGACGCGGACCGTCCGCAGGGCCAGCCGGGCCCCCTCAAGTCCGAGGGTGGGAAGAACTCGTTCTCCGCCTCGGCAACCGCGACGGCTGCGGAGGAGGCCGGTCCGATCAGCCGCAGCGACGTCATCGCCCGGGCCAAGACCTGGGTCGACGCCAAGGTCCCGTACAGCCAGAGCAGTTACCGCGGCGGCTACCGCACCGACTGCTCCGGCCTCGTGTCCATGGCCTGGAACCTTGGGGCCAATGCTTGGACCGGGAACCTCGACACCTATGCGAACCGGATATCGAAGAGCGAGCTGCGCAAGGGAGACATGCTGCTCTTCCACAACGCCGGCAACCCGGTGAGCGGTTCGCACGTGGTCCTCTTCGAAAGCTGGACCGACTCCTCCAAGACGTCTTACATCGGCATCGAGCAGACCCCGCCGAACGCCGTGCGCCGCGTGATCCCCTACGCGTACTTCAGCAACTCCGGCTCCTACATCCCGTACCGCTACAAGAACATCGTCGAGGACGCGACGGCCCCGTCGACGTACAGCGGTGACCTGCCGGTGTCGGGTCGTTGGAGCAACGGCTCGGCGACGACCGTGGGTGCGTTCCGGGACGGCACCTGGGCGCTGCGCGACGCGAACGGCGGGACGACGTCGGTGGGCTTCGGGCAGGCCGGGGATCTGCCGATGACCGGTGACTTCGATGGTGTCGGTCATGACCAACTGGGTGTGTTCCGGCCGAGCACGAGCACGTTTGTGGTGCGTCACGATGACGGCAGCGTCACTTCGCTCGTCTTCGGGCAGGCCGGTGACGTTCCGGTGCCGGGCACGTGGGACAACAACGGTCACGCCCAGATGGCGGTCTTCCGTCCCGGCACAGGTACGTTCATCGTCCGTCACGACGACGGCACTGTGACGACGGCGGCCCTGGGGCAGGCCGGTGACATTCCGATCGTCGGTGACTGGGACGGTGTCGGCCACACCCAGATGGGTGTCTTCCGCCGTGGGGCGAACGCGGGCGATCAGAACACCTTCATCCTGCGCCACGACGACGGCAGCTTGTCCCTCGCCGCCTACGGCGTCAAGGGCGACCTGCCTGTAGTCGGCGACTGGAGCAACAAGGGCCGCACCACCTACGGCATCTACCGGACGGGTAACGGCACCTTCGCGCTCAGCAACGCGTACGCCGGCACCGCTGACGCCGTCTTCACCTACGGCAACGGCGGCACCTGGTCCTGACCGCCCGCACCACCGGGGGGTGGGCCGAGCGGCCCCGGCCCGCCCCCGCACCCCCCACCAGGCACACCCACCACCTACACAGACCGATTGTGAGACCTGCTACATGTCCACCACATCCGCCGCTCCGTTCGCGTGCGCCACCCGCTTCGCCAAGGCGGCCCTGCTCATCGTCTGCACAGCTGGCGCCGCGGCACCGCTCCTGACCGCAGGCGCCGCCTCCGCCGCCTCCGTCACCACCTGGGACAAGGTCGCCATGTGCGAGAGCGGCGGCAACTGGAGCATAAACACGGGTAACGGCTACTACGGCGGTCTGCAGTTCAGCGCCAGCACATGGAAGGCGTTCGGCGGCACCTCCTACGCACCGCAGGCCGACCTCGCCACCAAATACCAGCAGATCACGGTGGCCGAGAAGGTTCTGGCCTCGCAGGGCCCCAGCGCCTGGCCCGTCTGTTCGACGAGGGCCGGCCTCACCAAGAACGGCCCCGCGCCGGTCTTCCCGACGGACACCAAGCCGTCCACGTATGGCGGTGATGTGCCGGTGTCGGGTCGATGGGGTGTGGGGTCGGCGTCAACGGTGGGTGTGTTCCGGGACGGAACGTGGGCGCTGCGGGATGCGAACGGCGGGACGACGTCGGTGGGCTTGGGGCAGGCCGGGGATCTGCCGATGACCGGTGACTTCGATGGTGTCGGTCATGACCAGCTGGGTGTGTTCCGGCCGAGTACGAGCACGTTTGTGGTGCGTCACGATGACGGCAGCGTCACCTCGCTCGTCTTCGGGCAGGCTGGTGACGTGCCGGTGCCGGGCATGTGGGACGCCAATGGTCACGCACAGATGGCGGTCTACCGTCCCGGCACGGGCACGTTCATCGTCCGGCATGACAACGGCACTGTGACGACGGCGGCCCTGGGGCAGGCCGGTGACATTCCGATCGTCGGTGACTGGGACGGTGTGGGGCACACCCAGATGGGCGTGTTCCGTCCGGGGACGAACGCGGGTGATCACAACGTCATCGCCCTACGTCACGACGACGGCAGTGTCACCACCGCGACCTACGGCGTCAAGGGCGACCTGCCCGTCGTCGGCGACTGGAGCAGCAAGGGCCGCACCACCTACGGCGTCTACCGGCCGGGCACCGCCAGCTTCGCCCTCAGCAACCTCTACGCCGGCGCCGCTGACGCCGTCTTCACCTACGGCAACGGCGGCACCTGGTCCTGAGCTTCCATGCTCGGCGCCGTTGTCGCCAGCTAGAGGTCAGGCGTAGCCGGACAGGGTCCACCCTGTCCGGCTACGCTGCTCATACGGCGAGCCGTAGCCGGGTTCCTACCCAGCCAGTGCCGGTGTCGCCAGTGCTGGTGGGCCTTCAGGACTTCGTCGCTTCAGGCGGTGTGCGGGAGGGTGCCGGCCGCTCTCGTCCAACCGAGTTGTTCGGCGAGGGCAGGGAAGCGGGGGCGTATCTGGCGGTCGCCGACGGTGACGAGCGCGGACGGGAGCGGCTCTCCCTTCCGGCCGTCATCGTTGACCAGCCACAGGAGCACGCCCTGGTCGTAGGCGTGGAGCCGGGTCAGGGCCGGCTGACGCTTGTGCATCTGGGCTCGGGTGGTGGTGGAGCCGGAGCGGGCGGTCTGCTCCAGCAGCGGCCGCGGGTCGGTCGCGTTCTTCCACAGCCGGGTCTCCAACGGATCTCACTCTGAGATGCAGGCCGAGTGAGCCTTCACGACCGGGCGGCACCGGGGCCCGGGCCGGGATGGGTGCGGGGACCGGGGCGGTGGGGGGCTTGGGCGGTGCGGAGAGCGCTGAGAGGGCGACGTCATGCACTCTCGTGCCCGTTCGCTCCCGCCGCCCGCCCGGATGCGGGCGGCCGTGGTGTGCGTGCCCGAGCCGCACCACACGGCGCTGATCCACCTGCCCGGGGAGTTTCGACGCCGACAATGGATTGCACCCCGGGTCACGTTCGCCGACACTGCGCTCCTGCACGCCCTCCTCAATACCCGCCAGCGGGTCGTACTGGCCGACCCCCTGCCCCGCCAGCTGGCCCCGTGCTCCAGGTCACCGACGCCACCACGGTGTGCACCCACGCTCCGGATGCGGACGCCGCGCACCGATGTGCGGGCGGTGAACCCGTGCCCGCCTCGTATGGGCGGTCCGTCTTGCGGTGCGGGGGTCGTGCGCGGTGGTGACCCTGTGCCCCGCCCGGGGCGGCGGCCATCTCGAGGTGGCGCTGCACTACGTGTTGAGCATGATCCCGGCTGGCACCGAGTCGATCGTCCTAGACACCGAACACGGCCCGAGCCGGCCCCGTGATCTCCGCCAGGCACAGGGTGTGGTCCGCGCGTATGCGGCGTCCACCGGCGCGCGTTTGGGACCCGACGCTGGACGTCGAGGCCGCGCGGGCGCTCGCGGCCGGAGCGGGCGCCATGACCCCCCGGGCCACGGCGCCGGTCGCGGGACCGCCAGCCGGGTTGTCGGGTTCGGGGCAGGAAGCGGTGGTGCTGCGCCGTGCGGCATCCGCGCGGGTGTTGCGGCAGCGGGCGGCGGGAATCGGGTTGGCTCGCCACGGCTACCATCCTTGCGACCCCTGACGGGCTGGGTGGCGGATGTGCGGGCGGGCCCGCTGGTCACCAGGCGGAGATCTACAACTACGTGCCCGAGCTGAAGGGCAGTCGCCTCGCCCTCGCCGAGGCGACGAGCACGCCGGAACTGCCCCAACCCAACAGGTCCGAGGATGATCACAGCCGTCTGCGGCTGGTGACGATCCTGCTGGCCAATTCCCTTGCTGGTCGGCGTGACACTCGTTGGCTGTGGGCGCAGGGCGCAGGGCGCAGGGCGCAGGGCGCAGGCGACTGGGCGCGCGGCAGTACGCCGAGCGGCACCGGCCAGGCCTTCGGCGGAGTGATCAGCGGGCTCGGAGGTCGACGGCATGCAGCACTACACCCGCGACACGTCCCCGGGCCATCCAAAGGGTCGACTACCTCGGTGTCCGCCAGACCAAGACGTGGGAAGCGGGGAAGGGTACGTGGTGTTGACCGGCATCCGTCCCGGGTGTTGTCCCCCCCCAGCCGGAGGGCCGGTTCAGACGGCGCGCATGCCTGCCCGGTGGTCCGGGTACCGGGGGGTCCAGCCGAGTTCGCGGGTCGCCTTCGAGTGGGAGACCCGCAGTCGGGTCTTCAGCATGAGCTCGCCGAGGTACGGGACCATCAGCCGCAGCGCCCAGCCGGGGAGCAGGATCCGGCGGCCGCCGCGCGCTGCGGCGAGCTCGCCCCAGTGAGACGGCCGGTCGTCGACGATGTTGTACGCCTCGCCCGCCCGTCCCCGTTCCAGGGCCGCGACGGTGGCCTCGGCGGCGTCCTCGACATGGACCCACGGCACCACGCCGCCCCCGCCCAGCGGGACGGGCATGGCCCGGCTCCCCGGGGTTGGGTCGAACCAGGTCCCCGGACCGTAGAACACCCCGTACCGCAGTGCGAGCCCCGCCACCTGATCGGCGGCGAAGAGTCGCCGCTCGGCCTCCAGGAGACCGGTGATCACGTGGTCGGCGACGGAGCCGCCGAAGACGCCGAACGGATCCTCCTCGGTGAGGAACCGGTCGCCGTGGTCGCGGTAGCCGTAGCCGAGGACGAGGGACTGGGTGAGGAATCGGCCCGCCCCTAGGACACCGGCCGCCTCCAGTAGGTTCGTCGTGCCGCGCCCGCGCAGCACGTTGCTGGGGTCGTCCGCGGTCAGCCTCAGCTTGGGCGCCTTGAGCGCGGTCAGCTGGTGGATCACCGCGTCCGCCGCCAGACCGTCCAGGGCGCGCAGCAGGCCGTCCCGGTCCAGCACGTCGGCGCGTACGGGCTCGGCGCCGAGGGCGTGCACGGCCGCGGCGGAGCCGCCCGTCCGCGCCAGTGCCAGCACCTCGTGCCCGCCGCGGATCAGGGCGCGGGTCAGCGGACGGCCTATGGCACCGGTCGCTCCGGCGAGCAGGACTCTCATCGTCAACCTCCTGGGACGGGCCTCACGGCCTCACGGGTACGACAAGAAGACAAGGGAGCCGTCCCGTTCGTGACACGCCACCCGCCCCCGGCCGGCGTGATCCGCGTCACGGTGTCCGCAGCCCGCTCGGCTTGTCCGTGTCGAACCGGAACCGCAGGGTTCGGAGCTCGCGAGCACCCGCAGGGTCACCGGCTCACCCCAGCCCCGCGAGCAGCCGGGCAGCGCGGCCAGCACCCACAGGCGGGCCAGCGTGACGGCGGTCAGGACCGTGCGGCGAGGTCGGCCCGGGGTGCAGCGCACGGTCACTGCGCCGGGTCCGGGAGCCGGGCGGGAGGGCAGTCGCCGACGATGGAGATCATCTGCTCCGGGAACCGGATCCGGGGCACGGCTCCGCAGAGCCGGCATCGGGACCCTCCGCTCGCCGAGGAGGTCCGACAGCTGGTCGCCGGCCACCGCGCCGGCCGGATCCAGGATCCGGTAGCCCAGTTCCATGGCGCGCCGGCGCAGCGCCGGGTTGTCGACCAGGAGCTCACCGAGCCGGTCGCCCGCTCCGTTGAGGGCGATGAACTGCGACCCGACGTGGTCGTCATGGACATCCGGATGCCCCTCCTCGACGGCGTCCAGGCCACCGCGGAGCTGGCGCGCGCCCTCCCCGAGGTCCGCGTTCTGGCCCTCAGCACCGTGGACGTGGACGAGTACGTGGTCGCCGCCCTACGCGCGGGAGCCCACGGCTTCCGCCCGAAAGACGTCTCACCGGAAGAACTCCGCCCCGCGGTCCGCACCGTGCACGGCGGCGAGGCGGGCGTCGCACCCGGGCTGCTATCCGCCTACGTTCGGACCCACGTCCCCGCCCGACCACGGCCACGGTTCCGCCCGGAATAACCCCGCGCGAGCGGGAGATCTGGCACCTCCTGGCCGCCGGCCTCGACAACGCGGAGATCGCCGCGGACCTGGACATCAGCGTCTCCACGGTCAAGAACCACATCACCGGCACCTTCGGCAAGCTGGACGTCCGCGACCGCGCCAAGGCAGTGATCGCGGCCTAGGAATCGGGCCGGTGAGGCGGGTTGCGGGAGCGGTTGACCCAGCCGCTACTACCAGGACGACCGGCTGCGCGCGGTTGACCGGACCGTGCCCTGAGCCCGGGAGTCCCCAGCCGTTGGTACGTCACGCGGGTCTGGTCTTACTTGACCGGCGAATGCCTCGACCCGCCCCGTCAGGGGCGTGGCCGCGTTCGAACTGCGCCGGGACGTGACGGTGTCGGAGAGGTGCACCCTCGGCGAGGGCTCAGCCCCGTCAGGCGCGTCCTGATGTGGGACCAAGCCGCGGCCGCCTGCTTCCACACGCGTCCCCAGGTGAGGACCGTGCTGATCGGTGTCGAGACCAGGGACGACTACGCGACCGCCTGGGACCGGACGCCTACGCGGTCCTCGCTGACTCTCCCCAGCGGGTGACGAAGTTCAAGGACGATGCGCCCCCGGCACCTCGCCGTCGGTTCGTGTCGCGGTGACAGCCAAGGTGGCGTATTGCATCGTGAAGCGGCCGCCTGCCGCGTCGATGGCGGCGCCGACACCGTCCAGGAGGTCCTCGAGCGCGTTCTGCGGAAGCCGGGTGAAGGCACCCTGGGTGGGCAGCTGATCCAGCCAGTCGTCGCGCGTGTAGGTATGGTCCCAGTCGAAACGCCACTGTTCGAGGTCAGTGAACGCGCCTGCTTCCCGGATCCCGTCAGCCGCCTTGGTGCAGAGCGCGGCGTACCCGTTCACGGCCGGTACCGTCCACTGACGTGCGGCGAGCGAGTCGGGCATCACGCGGCGGTAGACCTCGGTGAAGCTTGCCGCCACTTCGGGCGAAGGCCAGCCCGCGTTCCAGAACAGGGCCAGCCGACCGCGAGGGCGCAGGGCCTGCGCCGCTTTGGCGGCGCCGACGACCGGGTCCACCCAGTGCCAGGTCTGCGCGGAGACGACTGCGTCGAACCTCCGGCCGGCCGGGTCCCAGGTCTCGAACGCCGCCACCTCTACGTCGAGTCCGCGTTGCCGCGCCAGGTCGGCCATCCGGGCGTCGATGTCGACGCCGAGCACTCTCGCGCCTGCCGCTCCGAACTGCCGGGCCGCGATGCCGGTTCCACAGCCGACGTCGAGGACGTCGGGGCCGGGACTGGTTGCGAGGATCCGGTCCACCAGGGCTTGGGGGTAGCGGGGTCGACTCCGGTCGTAGCGTTCGGCGTTCGATCCGTATGACTCCGCTACGTTCCGCTGCTGATGAATTGCGGGTTCGGAACGAGGAGTTCTTTTCTCCGGCGGTAAAGTGGGCATGTGCCCACTATGAGTGGGCACATGCCCACTCGTCAATCGGAACGGGCCATCACGAGAAGAAGGAGATGCACGGTGCCCACAGGAGTTGCCATCCGCGACGTCCGCCACCAGCTGTTCGACGCCGCCGAGCGCGTCCTGCTCCGGGACGGGCCGAGTGCGCTGACCAGCCGCGCCGTCACCACGGAGGCGGCCTGCGCCAAGGGCGTACTGCACCGGCACTTCGCCGACTTCGACGCCTTCCTCGCCGAACTCGTACTGGACCGCATCGCCCGGCTCGACGAGCAAGCCGCAACTCTGTACAAGTCCGCCGGGACCGGCACCGTCGCCGACAATCTCACCCAGGCGCTCATCGAGCTGTTCGGGTCGACCGCAGTGGCGATCGTCAGCCTCGTCACCTCCCGCGACGGTCTGCGCTGCCGGCTGCGCGAGGTCAAGCCGACCGGCGTTCCGATCCTGACGGATGCTGCGAGCGCGATCGCCTCCTACCTCGCCGCCGAGCGTGAACTCGGTCGTATCGCTGCGGACGCCGACGTGGAGACGTTCGCTCCCGCCCTGATCGGAGCCGCGCACATGCTGTTGGCAGACAGGCGGGGCGTCCCCCCGAAGGCCGGAGACGTGTACAGGGTCGTGGCCGCAGTGATAGCCGGCGCCGAGTAAGAACGCGCGCTGAACTGCAGAAAGGCGTGCTGGGGGGGTGCCGGGTGCACCGAAGGTGCCAGTTTCCCGCGTTCACAACGCCAACGGAGTTGGCGGATGGCGCGCCGGCGAGTGCGGGCGGGGTTCGTGCTTGTTCAACACGGGGGTGGGTGCCTTCGGCTGGGTCGAGGGCCCGGCGGTGCGGGCGAGGCAGCACCCATGGCGAGCTGGTGGCCGCTGCCTTCAACCGGGCAGCCTGGCGCGCCAAAGACCGGGCGGCAACCGGTGGGGCCGACACGCAGCCGTGAGGTGTCCGGCATGCCTGCAACATCAACGGGTTCGGGTGTGATCGCATCCCGAGCGCGTAGGCTGCCCGGCTGGTGCCGGGCGGTCTACGGGGGTCGGGGGCGGACTCCGGTGGGGCGTACGTCGAGGCTGGTGAGTGCAGGGCGTCAGGCTGTGGAGGTGGCGCGGACACCCAAGGGGCATTTCGTCGCCGTCGGCAGCGTTTTCCGCTGCCGAGCCGGTGGGTCCCGGACTCGGTCGTACCTTCGAGGCAAGAGCGCATGCCGACTTGGGCTTCGCAGACCAGGCGAGTCCGAACCGGAAGGCGTCAGGTACGGGGTGCGGGCCGGGCGCCCACGCCGAGTGCGCGAGCAGCCCGGGATGCCGCCTGCGAGAGCCGTGACGGCAGCGAGTCGGGTGCGGGAATGGCGATCGGTCTGACTCGCCCGTTGTGCAGTGCGGTGAACCGCCAGGTTCCGGCGGCGCGGATCGCGACGAGCGTCTGCCGGGACAGCCGGCGCTCGGGGAGCTCGGCCCGCCAGGGCATCAGTACCGAGGCCGTGCCGTGCACGACGGCCACGTCCGGGGTGACGTACCGGATCGACTCGCACTCCCCGACCAGGGCCGATCCCGCGAGCACGCCGCGGAAGAGGCGATCGTGGTTGTCCACCACGGGCGTGCGGCCGATGGCGCGCGTGCCGTCGTAGGACACGTAGTCGCAGTCCTCGGTGAAGCAGGCGCCGTACGCGTCGGCGTCGTTGGCGGTCCAAGCCTGCATCAGGCGCGCGTACAGGCCGAGGATCCGGTCGTCGTCGGTGGGCATGGGACCTCCCGAGTGATATTGTTTCGACTCTCGAATATTACGATAACAGGAAGTTTCGAATGTCGAAAGATGAAATGCGGCGTGAGGTCGCGATGCAGCTCAGGCTGCTCCAGCAGAGCTTCGACACCTTCGACGAGGCCGTTGCCGCTCGGCTCCGGCTCAATCGCACGGACCTGCGGTGCCTCGACCTGATCCTCGGCGGCGGAGCGATGGCAGCCGGAGAGCTGGCGGTCGGCCTGAACCTGAGCCCGGCTGCGACCACCACCGTCATCGACCGCCTGGAACGCGCCGGTCTGGCACTCCGCGAGCGCGATCCGGGCAACCGGCGACGTGTCCTGGTGGCTGCCACCGACGCCGCGCGGGACATCGAGCGGGAGGTCTACCGCCCGGTTGGCGAGGCCGGGTTGCGCGCTCTCAGGGGCTACGGCGAGACCGAACTCGCCGTGATCCTGGACTTCCTGCAGACGGCGCGGCAGGTGCAAGAGGAGCAGGCGGGGCGGATCGGCCCGTCGGGCGGAGCTGAGGGATGAAGCGCGTCGGAGGTGTGGGCTCAACAGGAGCGGAATCCGGCTCAGATTCTGCTGGGCACTACGCGCGTGTCCAGCCGGACGTGCAGCGCACCGTCGACCGGGCGCCGCAAGCCGACCGACAGGCGGTGGACCTGCCCGTCAACGGCAGGTGCACACGCCACCACCATGTGGAACACGCCATGTCCCGGCGGGCAGGTGGCGCCGGCCGACATGCGCTGGGCCCCACCTGAGAGCACGGATCGACCGGCAGGGCGCGGGCTTCGCAGAAGCACTCGGCTCCGGCCACTTCGAAACGCGGAGGTGACGGCGACGACCAGCAGCAGGCCCATCGTGTCAACGATCACGGGTCTCTTCCGTCCTGTCGTTCGCTTGCCCGCGTCAAATCCCCGCGCCTCGCCGCCCTCTACTTCCCCTCGCTGTCGGCCCGCACCATCGTCTTCAACGGCATGCTGACCACCGGCCAGCTGGAGCCCTTCTTCCCCGACCTCTCCGACCGCCGCTTCGCCTCGGTGCTCGCCCTGGTCCACTCCCGGTTCTCCACCAACACCTTCCCGGCCTGGCCGCTCGCGCACCCGCTGGTCTTGATCGGCGGGGCGTCGATCACGGCGGCCGACGGCTCAGGATCCCGCCCGGCTTCCCGGCTTCCTCCCGCACCCGCCGGCGAACGCGTCGTGGATGCGGTCCCAGGTGCCGTCCCGGCGCCATTTGGTGAACCAGCGGTGGGCCGCGTCCCAGGGCATCAGGTCGTGCGGGAGCATCCGCCACTGGCAGCCCGAGCGCAGCACGTAGAAGATCGAGTCGAGGACCAACCGGTCTCCGTACTTGCGCACCCCGCGTCCTTTTCGCAGGTCACGCACAGGAAGGAGCGGCTGGTTGATCTCCCACGTCTCATCGGTCAGGCTGGACGGATGGCGCGGGCCGCTGACGGCCTCGGAGTTGTCGCACTGGCACACACCGCGTGATCATTCCGGGGCCGTCGCCATGACCGAAAGGCAGATCGCAAGCGTCACGCATCACGCATGAACAGCCACCCGACAGGCTCTCAGGCGTGCTGCCCGTCCGTTCAGCCGGGCAGGAGGTCCCAGGCGAGCAGCGCGGCGCCGAGGCAGCCCGCCGTGTCGCCGAGAGCGGCGGGGAGGAGGGCGGGGTGGTGGGGATGATGGGTGAGGCGTGCGTCGAGGGCCCCCGCCAGGGGGGTGAAGAGGAGGTCTCCGGATTCGGCGAGGCCGCCCCCGAGGACCAGGGCGCGGGGGTCGAGGAGGTGGACCCCGATGGCCAGACCGTCGGCGAGGGCGGCGATCGCGTCGTCCCAGACGGCCGTGGCGCGGGGGTCGCCCCGGCGGACGGCTTCGGCCGCGTCGGCCGCGGTGGCGCCGGGATCGCCGCCGGCCTCGGCCCAGGCGCGGGCGACCGCTGAGGCGGAGGCGACGGTTTCCAGACAGCCGGACTGGCCGCAGTTGCAGGCACGGCCGCCGCGCCGTACGACGATGTGGCCGATTTCGCCGGCCGCGCCGTGGGCGCCGGCCTCGAACCGGCCGTCCATGCCGATGGCGGCGGATATGCCGGTGCCGAGCGCGATGAAGAGGAACCGGTCCAGGCCGCGACCGGCGCCGAGGCGGGCTTCTGCGAGGCCGCCGGTGCGCATGTCGTGGCCCACGGCAACCGGGATGCCGCCGAGCCGGTCGGTGAGCAGTGTGCGCAGGGGCACGTTCCGCCAGCCGATGTTCGCGGCGTACAGGGCCGTACCGGTGGCCTCGTCGACGAAGCCCGGTACGCCGACGCCGATGGCCACCGCGGGGCGACCGTACTCCCGTTCGCCGTGGTTGCGCAGGTGGACTGCGAAGTCGACGAGGGCGGCCACGACCCGGTCGGGGCCGGCCGCGGCGGGGGTGGGGCGGCGTTCTCGCAGCAGCAGGGCGCCATTTTCGGCCATCAGGGCCGCCTTCATGCTGGTGCCGCCGACGTCGAGGGCGATGACGTGTCTCATGCGGTGACCTTGAGTACGAGCCCGTCGGGGGCTGGGAGGCAGGTGATGGCGCGCAGGTCCGGCACCCAGGCGGTGAGGGGCTGGGCGGATCCGCGAACGGCGTCGCCGAGGCCGATGGGCTGCATGCCTGCGGCGAGGGCTGCGTCGATGCCGGCGGAGGCGTCCTCCACGACCGCGCACCGGTCGGGTGCCGTGCCGAGGAGTTCGGCGGCGCGGAGGTAGCCCTCGGGGTCGGGCTTGCCCTCGGTGATGTCCTCCGCCGCGATCAGGTGGGCGGGGCGCGGTACGCCGGCCGCGGCGAGGCGGGCCCGGGCCACTTTTCCGGTTCCGGAGGTGACGACGGCCCACCGGTGCGCGGGCAGCGCCGCGACCAGGGGGAGCGCGCCCGGGACGGGGAGGAGTCCCGCGACGTCGCACTCCTCGCGGCGGGTGATGCGGGCAGCTTCCGCCTCGGCGTCGAGGTGCGGCGCGACCAGGCGGACCAGGTCGATGTCGCGCCGGCCGTGGGAGAGGGCGACGCAGGTATCGGGGTCCAGCCCGTGTCCGGCCGCCCATTCACGGAGGATGCGCTCGATCAGTTCCATCGACCGGACGAGCACTCCGTCGAGGTCGAACAGGACGGCGTCACAGCGGATTTCGGTCACGGGTTCCTCACCGCACCCACCGCATCCCCCATCGAGAAGCGGTCGGCCGCGCCGTTGTTGCCGACATGGAGGGCCGCCGTCAGCCGGTCGGGGCCGAAGAGGAGGGTGGCGGCGACCGTCTTGCCGAGCGCCGTCTCGTCGTGTGCGCGCAGCGCGGCCAGGTGATCCGCCGCCAGGGCCGGGTGGGACACCTCCAGTACGGTGGCGCTGGGGAGCACCAGGCCGAGCAGGTGGCGCACACGGGTGGCGTGGTAGTCCGAGGTCACCACGGTGACCCGGCCGGCGCCGCGCAGGCGTACGAACTCCCTGAGGAACAGGGCGTCGTCCGAGCTGTGCCGGGTCTCCAGGCAGGCGGCGTACTCGTCGTCGCGCATGCCGTGCTCCTGAGCCAGCCAGCGTGCGCAGTGCCTCCAGTGGGGCTCGTCGCTCGTGTTGAACTGGGCGCCGAAACCGCCGGTCAGCACGAGGCGGGTGGGGGTGTCGGCGGTGCGGACCGCCGTCAGTGCGGCCAGCGAGCGGTCCTGGGCCATGACGCTGAGCGCGCCGCGGTCGTCGTTGGGAGCGGCGAGGACCGCGACCACGTCGGGGCCGGGCGGGACCGGGGTCGTGGTGTCGGCGGCCGGGTGGCCGAAGGCCTTCGCGAGGTGGGCGAGGTAGGACCGCATGGCTGGTCCCCGCGCCGAGCCGTGGGCCCGGGCGAGGGCCGCCAAGTCGCCGCGGATCGTGACCCGGCCGGACATGACCAGGCCCGTACCGGGGACTGCGGCGCCCCGCGCGTCGCGCAGGGCGTCGTACGGGACGGTGAGGCGGACGGCGGCCGCCGGCGAGTCGCCCCACCAGCGGCCTGCCGCGTCGGACGGGCCGAGGACCAGGCCGAAGGAGGCGCGGGGCTCTCCCCCCGGGCCCTCCACGATCACTTGTACGTCCAGGGCACCGTCCGTCGTGCCCGGATCGGCAGGCGGAAGCTGGCCCAAGGCGTCGGAGTAGAAGTCCACGGCACCTTCAATCGTTAGGACTGCTTGGCGAACTGACGGTAGTGCAGGACCGTCTCCTCCATGTCGGAGCTGCGGAAGTCCGGGTGCCAGCCGAGCTTGTCCCAGCCCTCGCCCTCGGCCACGAGGTCGGTCTTGGTCTCGCCCTTGCGCATCGGCAGGTACTCGATGCCGGCCTTGGACCCGGTGATCTCCAGGACCATCTCGGCGACCTGGTTGACGGTGAAGGCGACGCCGGTGCCTCCGTCGAACACCTCGCAGTCGCCGAAGTCCAGGGCGTCGGCGAGCATGCGGCCCAGGTCGGCGGAGTGGACGAGGTCCACGGTCTGGGAGCCGTCGCCCCAGACGGGGATGGGCTCGCCGCTCCACGCCTTGAGGGCGAAGGTGGGGACGATCTTCTGGACGCCGTAGTGCTTCTGGCCGGGGCCGAAGGCGTTGAAGGCGCGCACGTGGCTGACCGGGACCTGGAAGTTCTCGTGCCAGGCGTACGACAGGTTCTGCGCACAGAGCTTGGTCGTCTGGTACACGTTCTTCCACACCTGAGGCATGGTGATCCCGACGAAGCGGGCCTCGTTCTTGCGGCAGGCCTCCAGCACCCGGTAGGCGCCCTTGACGTTGACGTCGATGGCGGTCTCCACCATGTCGAACAGCTCGTCGGTGCCGAGCACGCCCGCAAGGTGGATGACGCCCTCCACGTTTTTGAGCGAGGTTTCGAGCTTGTCCTCAAGGATGTCGATTCCGGATGCCCGGTCGATGGCGAAAGCTTCGTGCCCGTTTTCGCGAAGGTACTCGACTGCGTAGCGCCCTATGAATCCGTCGCCACCCGTGACAGCGATGCGCATGGAACTCTCCAATTGCCTTGTCGTTTCGAATCCCGGGGAGGGAGTCGATCATCGCCATGCGGTTGCATAGGCAATCTGCAAGCCGCTCGATTCGACGCTAGACGATCTCGTCAGGTTCTCGCCAGAGGGCTTTGAAGGTTGGCCGAAAGGGCTCTTTGTGGCGCACATCACTCCGCAGAATGGCGCATTTCGTGATAGCCATGGCGCACCATCCGCAACGAATGGACGCATCGACTCGGATAGGAAGGAAGAGGGCCCCGATGAAAAACGATCGAACCTTGATTCGGCCGGTCGGAAGGAAACTCAGCCAGGCTCCCGGGTTCCCGTCAGCGCTGGCCGCGTTCTTCCTGATCGGGATCTCACAGTCCAGCACCGGGCCGCTGCTGCCCCTCTTCGAGGAGCGTTTCGGAGCAGGGGCCGGCGGCGCCTCCCTGCTGATCACCTCGTATTTCGCGGGTGCCCTGGCGGCCATGGCTGCGATGTCGGCCAGCCGCATGCCGGAGAGCCGGATCATTCTTCCGGCCGCACTCGTCTATTCAATCGGCTGTGGCGGCGTATTCCTCGCCGGGGATCTCTGGCTTACGGCCTCCTCCTGTCTCTTTGCAGGCTTCGGATCCGGAGTGCTCGTCCTCGCGGTGAACAGCATATTCGCCCGCCAGAAAGAGGGGGTTTCACTCGTAAATCTGGTCAACGGAATGTTTGCAGCCGGAACCATCGCTGGTCCGCTTATAGCGAGTGTTTCCATCTCCACAGGGAGGCCTTACGGGTTTCTCGTCGCGGCTGTCGGGGCTCTGCTGTGCGTGCGGGTACGACGGGTCGCAGAATTCCAAGCCGGTCCCGCGCACACGGGCATGGACACTGGCACGGGTGCGGGTACCGGTACCCGTACAGCCGAGGAGGGTCGGCCGGGGGCGGCCCGCAGCGCATCGTTCGTCGGATTCTTCCTTCTGTACGCGCTCTACGGCGGAATCGAGACCGGAATCGGCAGCTGGGCGGCGAAGCACATCGTGCACGAGGGGTTCACGGATTCCTCGTCGGCGCGCGTCCTCGCCGTCTTCTGGGCCGGCACCGCGCTGTCGAAGTTCCTGATGGTGCCGCTGGCATCGCGCGTCGCCGCGCCCAGGGTCGTCACGATCGGACTGCTGGGAACCGCCGGCGGGCTGCTACTGGCGACCGCCCCCGGCATGACCCTGGCCGGCTACTCGCTGGCGGGTCTGTTTCTCGGGCCGGTGTTCCCGACGGGCCTCGCCTGGATCGCGAAGGCGGGTGGCGACCGGCGGACGACAGGGCTGGCCGCGTCCTCTTCGATGGTGGGAAGCATCGTGTTCCCGGCGGCCACGGGCTGGCTGGTCGCGGTACAGGGGCCGGGGCCGGTCCCCGTGGCGATCGCGGGGCTCGCGGTGTGCGCCGCGATAGCAGCGCACCGAGCTGCCGTGGTCCGTGCGTGAGGCAGGCGCCCCGGCCTAGGTAAAGCAAGACCGTTCGTGGTCACTGCCGTCCCCTGGTGAACGTCATTCGGCATTGGGATCTCCAGTCCGTACGCGTGTCCACCGACCGCAAGGGTGATCGAGGCCGGTGGCCCCAGCGTTACCGAGAACCCCTGCCCACTTCAACCCCGTTCTCGCGGAGCAGCGGATCCCAGCCAGGTAGGCCCTGTCCCCGCCCCCGGATCTCCCCGACTCCTCCACAGGAACCCCATGGTCCGGATCACCGGCAAAGCGTCTTCCCGCCGTTGGATGCGCTTGCTCGGCGCATCAGAGGCTTGCGATCAGGGCGCGTACCGTTCGTCGTCCACCGGACCATCCCACAAGTCGCAGTCAGCGCTGAGCAGTTCGACGCGCACATCGGCAGCAAGAGGGCGCACGGCCGCGGCGAGGTCCTCGGATCTGATTCCGCCGCTCACGGCAGCGATTCGGCCCCGGCCACATGCGGGACACCCCGTGGGCCTGCTTCACGCCAACAGCCCTCGACCAGCACCAGCCGGCCTCCCGGTCGCAAGCGAGTCACCCAGTCGCGCAGCGCGGCCTCCGGATCGGGCAGCGTCCACACCAGGTGCCGCGACAGCACCACATCGAACCGCTGTTCCCCGCGGCGTTGCTTCGGTTTACACACTCAACCTGGTCGCTTCGGTCTACACACTCGGCCTCGCGGACTTCCGGGGCCGGGGATCAGTTCGACTGAATGGGCTCAGCCCAGGGCCAACCAGTGGATACCCAGCCGGGCGAGCTGCTCGGGCTCCTGGGCGACCAGCGGTTCCCGCCCGGTGGCCTTGCGCAGCAAACGCGCCTGGCCCCACCCGAGGGCGTTGGCACGGGACGCGCCATCCCCGAGCAGCAATCCCAGCACCAAGTCCGCAGCCGACGGAGTCAGCCACGGCTCAACCATCAAAGCGTCGGACAGGTCCAGACCGTGAACGGCGACCTCCACGACACGGGTGAGCAGGAAGTCGCTCAGCAACATGTCATCGCCATGGCGAGTACGCACCACGCGATCGTCGCGCTCACGCCTACACCGGGCCTCGACACCGCGCCACACCTTCGTGAACTCCGCGGCCAGTCCACCGTCGGGTACGTCGTCAACGCGCTGACGTCCCAGGGCGATTCGGGTGGTATTGGTCGCCGCATCAAAACGGTGATCGGGACGGTAGTACTCGGCCGCCGAGCACTCGGCCCGTTTCGGCGCCTCGGCATCGAGCATGGCCGGAAGCCAGCCCACCACGACGCATACATGACCCAACAACGCGCGCACCGACCACGGATCGCACCGCGTCGGACGATTCCAGTCGGAGTCGGCGACCGCTTCCAGCCCCCGACCCATGGCATCGCACTCCGCTGCGAATCCATCCAGCACCCGCCCCAGATTCATGGTGATCAAACTACCAACCCGTGCCGGCACCAGCCCTGGCCCGGTGTTCGGATAGACCGGTGATCACCGGCATCGTGCGGCTGCGCGTCTTCATCAGCCCCGAAGGCCGCCATAGCAACATCCCTGGCCCGTCGGCTCCTCGGCGTCTTCATCCAGGAGGCTGGCGTCAGTCCGACGCGGCTTCGCCGGGGTCGGGATCGACGGCGCTGGCTGGAGTTCTCGATGAATTGCGAGGGAGCCGGCTGGCTCCTCGATGCCCGCCTGGGAGGCTACCGCGACTCGGCGAACGCAGCCTCGCCTAACCGCTGGCCAGCTCCACCGGCCCGGCGACCTGGTTGTCAACGCCTCGAAGCGAGGCACCACCCCGATAACCCACCCTCCGGCCGAGTCCTGGCCGAGGCCGGCTTCATCCACACCGGCACCACGGCCCAGGCCATCGATCAGGGGACCGTCGTGGCGTACAGAAACACCAGGACGGTCCTGGCATCGGGCTCGTCGCTCACAGGTAGACGTGCCCGCGCCCGGCCGTCAGGAAAGCCACCAGCGCTGGGATTCGCCTCCCGTGCAGGTCGTGAGGTGGACGAGGCCGCTCGCCAGCCGGGCCAGGCAGGTGTGTGTGACGGCGTTGATGATTCTCCGGGGGTTGGACTCGTCGATCAACCACGTGGCCGCCCGGTCCGTTGCCAGGCATGGCTTCATGACCGACTGACCGTTGCGCGCGGTCAGACACAGTCCGCTGCCCTGGTTCCGCAGCGCGGTGTACTCCAGAGCGTCGTCCCAGTACCACTTCTCGTAAGCCGAGGTGTTGCACTGGAATACGTGGATGCCGTAGTCCGCCTGATAGGCCAGACACGCCTCGATCCCCGCATAGTTGGCGAACCTGGTCCTCAATGGCTCGGCACTCGCCGGCCCGCTTCCGAGACCGGCTGCCAGAGCTGCGACCGCGGCTACGGTCGCCCACCGCTTGCCTCGCATTTCACCCCTCGCGTACCTGTGACTGCGCGACGTGACCCTGCGGTCGCGATGCTACCCAGCACCGACCCCGCGCAACCCGGCCAGAGTGCAGGAGCCGGCCCCGTCACCGGGTCGGGTCGGCTGTCGGGGCCGATCTGATCCGCTCGGCGTTGCGGAAGGACGGCCGCTCGTCGTCGACCGTCCACCCCCTCCCGGCCGGGCTCCGATCCTCATCGATCGCGGCCGGCGCTACGCCCGCCGCTCGGCGCGCACCGGCGCCTTCCCGAGCCCGCCGGCGGTGCCGTGAGCCAGCCGTCGACGATCGCGAGGTCGAAACCCGCCATCCGCTGCCCGTACAGCCGCTCCCCGCCCGCCAGCTTGCCGCCTGGTTCGGCGGCTCCCTGATGGGCGCGGTCGGGCTGAACGGTGCCGCCGAGGAGCAGAGTGGCGGCGACTGGCAGGTGGGTGCCCGGATCGCCGGTTCGGGCTGGTCGAAGTGGGCGCCGCTCGACGCGGCCGCGATCGCCGCCGATCTGGTGGGGAGCAGCGGGCTGCTCGCCCCGAACGCGGCCCGGGTCGTCTCCCAGCAGGGCGTCGCCGCCCTCCACCCTCGCCAAGACCGCCTTGACCGGGGCCGTGCTGGCCGCGACCGCCTACACGCGCATGCTGGGCAAACCCGTGGAGACGAAGAAGGCGACTGGCGGCCTGCTCGTCCTCAATGCCCTCCATGGCGAGCAGCAGCGTCCCGCGGAGCAGCTGCAAGGCATGTGGCAGCGGTACCGCCAGCTCGCCCCCCATGCCGCCCGGACACTGACCCGCTCGCGCCACCAAGCAGGTGGCTGTCCCTAGCCCTCGGAGTGGCGTCTATGGGGCATGAATCTGGCGACCTCGCGTAATCGGGAGTCGCGTATTCCTCCGTTGTTGAGTGCTCATGGTGACCGTGAGTGGTCGCCAGGGGCATAGTGACGCCAGGTTCCTCCGGCCTCGGCGGCGAGCTGGGCGGTGGTGTCGTCGTGGTAGCCGAGCATCCGGGCGACCACCGGAGCCGGGGCCTGGAGGACGAGGTGGCGGATCGCCGCGGTGCGTCCCGCTGGGTCGGGAAGGCCAGGTGACGGAGTCGGAATTCCAGAGTTTCCGGGGTCATGGGCTGTCCAGCCCGGCGTCCGGGGAAGAGCCATCGGGAGTCCCGATTGGTCGCGGTCATGATGTTCGGCCGCTGTCCCAGGTAGTCCAGCAGCATCCCGGCGAGGGGGGCAGGGACGGGCGACGGCGGATCGCCGAGCCGGACCAGGACCTCGCCGTCCTCGTGCCGGACGTCATCGGTGCCGAGCCGGGTGATCCGGGTGAGCGGCTGTGCGTAGAGAAGGACGAGCACGGCGGCGACGCGGTCCTGGAGCGGCACGTCGTCGCGGTTCACGATCGTTCCCCCCTTCTCCGCCAACCCGTGGTGCCAGCCCAGGCGGGAGCGGTGAGGGCCCGGCGAGCGTAGGGGCCACGGCGGGCGATGTCTCGGCCTCCGGGGGAGGGGGACGGTGACGCCTCCTCGGGCCGCGAGCAGCACGATCGGCGGCGGGGCAGGATCAGCGGCCGTGCTCGGGGGCGTCGTGGACGGTCAGCGCTCCGGCGAGGTCCAGGTCGGTGGCGGTGCCGTTCGCTCCGGCGCGGACGAGGAGCACCGCGCCGAGCGCGGTGCTCCAGAACGTCCTGGTCTCCACGCTGAGCGGTCGGCGGGTTCGCCAGCCGCGACTGTCGACGAGCTGGCCCATGAAGCGTTCGGACTGCCGGAACAGCAACTGGAGGTGCCGGTCGACCACGGGGGCGAGTTCGGGCTTGGAGACTGCGGCGGCAAGCGCCTGCGCGACCGATGGAAGCGAGGGCATGGCCAAGACGGCACGGGCGATGTTGCGCCGGAATGCCACCGGATCGGCGGCCTGGCGACCGATGCGTTCGATCCGCCGGGCATCGTGCAGCAGGCCGAGGAAGGCGGCGTGCACGAGTAGCGAGTCCTTGGAGCCGAAGTAGTAGGTGACCTGGTTGGGGAAGGCGCCTGCTGCCTTCGCGATCTCCGCGACGCTCACCTCGGCCCCGGACCGCTCTTCGCTGAGCCGCGCTGTCGCCTCGATCAGCCGGCGCCTGGTCTCGCGACCGCGGTCTCGCGACGGGGCCGATTTCGGTCCTGGCTCGGTTCGCTTCTTCTCCACCTCTTAATTGTATGTGATACAACAAGGCGTGTTTACTTGTACCGCATACAAGAAAGGTCAAGGGAAGATGCACCGCACTGAAGTCGTCGTGACCGGACTCGGGGCGATCACCCCGCTCGGTGGAGACGTGGAGTCCACCTGGGATGCTCTGCTCGCCGGCGAGTCCGGCATTCGCGGCGGCGTTCTGCCATGGCACGAGGGCACCGGCCTTCCCGCCACCATGGCGGGCACCATGGCGGCCGACCCGGCCGAGCGGCTGCTGCCGGTGCAGGCCAGGCGGCTCGACCGCTCGCAGCAGGCAGCCCTCGCCGCGACGGCCGAGGCCTGGGCCGACGCCGGTGCCCCGGAGGTGGACGCGGACCGGCTCGCATCGGCCATCGGTACGGGCATTGGTGGCGTCGGGACGCTGCTCAAGCAGGACGACGCACTGGAGGCAGCCGGGGTAAGGCGCGTGTCGCCGCGCACGGTCCCCATGCTCATGCCCAATGCGGCGGCGGCACTGATCAGCATCGAATACGGCGCGCGGGCTGGGGTCTACACACCCGTCTCGGCGTGCTCCTCCGGCGCCGAGGCGATCGCCCTGGGCGCAAGGCTCATCCGAGCCGGCGAGGCGGACGTGGTCATCGCCGGCGGGACCGAAGCGGCCATCACCCCTGTCACCGTCGCCGGCTTCACCCAGGCACAAGCACTGTCGCGGTATACCGGCGACCCCGCCTCGGCGTCACGGCCGTTCGCTGCGGACCGCAGCGGCTTCGTCATCAGCGAAGGCGCGGCAGTCGTGGTGCTCGAAAGCGCCCAGCACGCCGTCGCCCGAGGCGCCCACGTCCACGCGGTACTCGCCGGCGCCGGCATCGCCGCCGACGCCCACCACATCACCGCACCCGCTCCCGACGGCTCCGGCCAGATCGCGGCCATGCACAAAGCCCTCGCGCAGGCCGGCCTGGCCCCCGAGCAGATCAGCCACATCAACGCCCATGCCACCGGAACCGAGGTCGGTGACGTCGCCGAGGCGCGCGCGATCGGCAAGGTTTTCGGCCGCGCCACCGTGACAGCGCCCAAGGCGGCCCTCGGCCACCTCTTCGGCGCCGCCGGCGCCATCGAAGCCCTCATCGCCGTCCTCAGCGTGGAGCACGGCGTCATCCCGCCGACCCGCAACCTCACCGCGGCCGGCGTCGGCGCCGACATCGAGCTCGATGTCGTGGTCGAGCGACGAGACGTCCCCCAAGGGGCTGTACTCAGCAACTCCTTCGGCTTCGGCGGCCAGAACGTCTCACTTATCGTCACCCACGCACGGCGCTACACATCTTGAACCGCCTCGACCGTACTGACCGCACCATGACCTGCCCGTGCGGCCATCCGCCCCGTGATCGCCCTCGGCAATCGGCACCGGACATCCGGGGCGCCCTCGCGGGACGGCTGCCCCGGCTGCGTGGGGGCGGGCTACCCTGACACTGGCCTCCGCGCCGGGAAGGTCGGCTGGATGCTCGAACACCAGCGGCTGACGGGACTCACTGCCATTGGATGAGCACGGGGCCGGGCCATCGTCGTGCCCTCGCCGGGCGGGGCCGACTCCTGCGAGGCAATAAGGTCCGGCTGCCGATCAGGTTGTGAGGAGCGCATGCCGCCGCGCCCACAAACCGGGATCACCATTCACCCCGCGCATGTCGAGTACCGGAGCAGCTCCCGGCGTTACGCGCACACGGACACTCCGGGCAGCGTCGACTTCGTCGGGAACATGAGCGCGGGTGCGTCCGGGGCGGACGTGGGGATTCTGGTGGTGTCCGAGGCGGACGGGCCCATGCCGCAGACTCGTGAGCACATCGTGCTTGCCCGCCAGGCCGGTGTCCGGCACATCGTGGTCTTCCTCAACAAGGCGGACCTGGTCGACGACGCCGAGCTGAGCGAACTCGAAGAGATGAACACCCGCGACCTGCTCGCCACCTACGACTATCCGGTCGACGACACACCGGTCATCCGAGGGTCGGCTCGGATGGCCCTGGAGGGCAAGGACGACAAGGGGCTGGGGACTTCCGCGGTCAGGAAGCTCGTGGAGGCCCTGGACTCCTACGTGCCCGAGCCCGTCCGGGCCACCGACCGCCCCTTCCTGATGCCCGTTGTGAGCGCCATCGCCGCGGCCGGCGGTGCCCTCGTCACGGGCTTCGAACGCGGCACCGTCAAGGCCGGGGAGAAGGTCGAGATCCTGGTCGGCGACACTGCCCGGACCGCCTCCTGCGCCGCCATCCAGACGTGCGGCAAGGACCTCAAGGAAGGCCGGCCCGGAGATCACGTCAGCGTCCTGCTGGAGAACATCACCCCGGCCGATGTCCGCCGAGGAGCCGTTACTGACTTCGGCTTGTCAGGGTGGCGTTGGGTCGTCGAGGGTGAGGCCGGTGCCGGCTATGAAGCCGTTGAGGGTGTGGGGTCGGTACTGAAGGCGTTTGAGGCGGTTGCGGACGAGGGTTTCGAGCCGGTCGAGGGCCATGACGGCGAGGTTGGCCAGGCTGCGCTTGACGTGCGCCCACACCCAACTCCACTGGGTTGAGGTCGGGCGAGTAGGCGGGCAGCAGGAACACGGTCAGCCATGCCCGCTCGGCGACGAGGTCCCGCATCCTGCGGGAAACATGGGTGTTCAGTCGGTCCCAGATCAGCACGATCGGGGCTCTGACCAGCTGATGGACGCCGTCGACCAGTGCGATGAAGTCCTGCTCGCTCATGCTGCGGCGTGCGCCTTTGCCCGCTCGGTGGGTCCGCAGGCGGTGGCACAGCCGGGTCCGGGAACCCGGCCGCATCGCGATCAGCCCGGCCACCGACAGCCGTCCCGAGCGCCGGCCGCTGACGGTCACGACCGGGGTGCGGCCACGTCGGCCCCAGGTCCGTCCCCGGGGCGGCCTGCGGGTGAAGCCGGCTTCGTCCTCGAAGCAGACGTAGCCCCCGCAGGCCGCCCGGGCCCTTTTACCTCCGCCCAGGTCGCCTCCCTCCACGCGGTGACGGCCTGCTCGTCCCGTTCGGCGGCCCGCCGCGCGGGCACCTGCGGGCTGAAGCCGAGCCGGTGCATCAACCGGGTGGCACCCGAGACGCTGTAGGAGACGTGGAACTTCCGCCCGATCAGCGTGGCCACCCGCGACGCGGTCCACACCTGGTCCTCCACCCACCCGTGCGCCGCCGGCCCCTCCTCCAAAAACGCCGCCAGCTTCTCCAGACAGCGGGGGGACAGCCGACACCGCGACCCGCTCGGACCACGCGAGGCCAGAGCCTGTATACCGCCGTCCGGCCACAGTTGATGCCACTGATAGGCCGACTTCAGGCTCACCCGCAGGCGCCGCGCAACCTCCGGCGGCTTGATCTGCTGCTCGAACAGCTCAGCCGCCTGCATCCGCACTGACTCCCGGTGCCGGCGCCCCGCAGGGGTCAGCCCACCCCCATCCGCATACCTCACAGGCAAGGAGATACAGGCAACATCCGCACCTCGTCATCGGACTCCGAAACACTTCACCCCGACGAGCTGAAGTCGGTACTCGACGGGCTCGAGGCCACCCGGCTGGTCGCCGGCCCGGGCGTCGCCGACCCGCTGGCCGTGGTCGTCATCACGACGTTCGACCTCGACGAGTACGTCTACGGCGCGCTGCGTGCCGGCGCCCGCGGATCCCTCCTCAAGGACACGGGACCGCACCTTCTGGCCCAGGCCGTACGGTCGGCGTCCGGCGGTGAGGCGCTCATCGCGCCCAGCGTCACCGTCCGTCTGCTGCAGGCATTCGCGGACCTGCCCGCCGGCCGGCCCGTGGCCCAGCCGGTCTCCCCCGTCACCGCCCGCGAGGAGCAGGTGCTCCTCGCCGTCGCTCGCGGGCTGACGAACACCGAGATCGCCGATGCACTGCACATCAGCCTCAGCACGGTGAAGACGCATCTGGCCAGCCTGATGGCCAAACTCGGCGCCCGCAACCGGGTCGAGATCGCGATGTGGGCCTACGAAACGCGCCGTATCCTCCCCGGAACCTGAGCCGGCTGCCGGGCCATGTCCCATGAGTCCGCGCCCGGACATCAGTGCACCGGTCGGCTCACGTCGGCTCCCCGAGCCTCACCCGCCCCAGAGCGTGACGTACCAGGAGGCCGGAACCGGGACGGTGGGACACCCGATACGACTGTGAGGATGTTCAGGTGCCGCTTCGGGCGGTGGCCTGACTCGCGATACGACTGGCCCTGGTGCCTTGAGTTTGATCTGTCGGCCACTGCTCGGGGCGGTACTTGCTGCCGCCGCGCAGGGGATGTGTCCCGACAGGGGCCTTTGCGACAGGCACCGTCACAGTCTTGACCGCCCCCGGCCCGGCGACGGCCACCGGTTCCCGAGGCGATCAGGAGACGAGCGACCTTGAACAGCATCACGCAGTCCGCCGCCCCGTGTCACGTCCCGGTGGACGCCGAGGACGTCCTGCTCGGCGTGGACACTCACAAGGACGTCCACGCCGCAGCCGTCATCACCGTGCTCGGTGCTGCCCTGGACGGTCGCAGCTTCCCCGCGACCGCCGATGGCTACCGGCAACTCCTCGACTGGGCACGATCATTCGGCGTGCTGAGGCGGGCCGGCGTCGAGTGCACCGGATCTTACGGAGCAGCCCTGGCCCGTCACCTGCGCGCCGAGGGCATCGAGGTGACCGAGGTCAACCAGCCTGACGAAGCCGCCCGACGTCGTCATGGCAAGACCGACGCCATCGACGCCGAGGCCGCGGCCCGTGCCGTGCTGACCGGACGCGCCACCGCCGCGGCGAAGACCGGCGATGGCCCAGTAGAGATGCTCCGGCTCTTCAAGCTGGCGAAGGGGTCTGCGATCAAGTACAGGACCCAGGCGATCAACCAGCTCAAGAGCGTCCTCGTCTCAGCTGACTCCGCCCTCCGCGAGTCGCTGGCCGGGCTGAGTAACCCGCACCTGTTCAAGCGGTGCGCCGACCTCGACCCCCAGCAAGCGAGCGGGCCAGCCGGGGCCGCCCGTCACACCTTGAGGCTGCTGGCCCGCCGCATCCGGCACCTGACCGAGGAGATCGACGAGCTCGACAAGCTGATAGCCGAGGCTGTCGAAGCCAGCACCCCCGGTCTCCTGGAAGTCCGTGGCGTCGGCCCGGAGAGCGCCGCTGCCCTGCTCATCTCGGCCGGCGACAACCCGGAGCGACTCCTCAGCGAGGCATCCTTCGCAGCCTTATGCGGCACCAGCCCGGTCGAGGCCTCTTCCGGGAAGACACAGCGCCGCAGACTGAACCGCGGCGGCGACCGCCAGGCGAACGCCGCCCTCTACCGGATCGTCCTGAGCCGTCTGCGCTGGGACGACCGCACCCGCGGCTACCTGCAACGACGCCTGACCGAAGGCAAGACACGCCGCGAAATCATCCGCTGCCTCAAACGCTACGTCGCACGAGAGATCTACCGACTTCTCGTTCCAGCGAAGCCTCCGGCTGACCAGACAGGACCTGCCGGATCCGCCGCTTGACATCCATAGGGGCATCAAGACTCCCGCAACGCCGGCAGTTTCCGCAGGGCACGGGCCCTTCCTAGCTGCTGTGCCTGGAGATGCTCGGCGATCCAGCCGGGCAGCGGCACCACTGGGACGTCGTGTACGACCAGGTACGGCAGGCCGCCCACGAGGGAGCCGGGGCCGCCCGTCGGCCGACGGTGCCGGAGGGCGGAAAACCCGTTGCTGGGCGGCGGCGGCCTCCCCGTAAGCTCCGCGCATGAGTGCGAGGAATTCCACGGTCCGTGCGGTCAACCGGCTGACCAGCCGCTGGGCCGAAGCCGCGGTCGCGCCCGACGGGCGTACCGGAACCGTGCTGACCGCCGCCGGGGTCTGGCCGCTGCTGGCCCTGTTGGCGGACGGGGCGGGCGGCCGGGCCCGGGCGGAACTGGCCGGGGCGCTCGGCATACCGGCGGACGGGGCCTCGGCTGCGGCCCGGGAGCTGCTGGCGGCGCTGGGGCGCGTACGGGGTCTGGAGGCCGCCGCCGGGTTGTGGGCGCGGGCGGACCTGCCGCTCGATCCGGAGTGGGCGGCCCGGCTGCCCGAGGGGGCCCGGGGTGTGCTCACCGGCGACCGGGCCGCCGACCGCAAGCTGCTCGACGAGTGGGCGACCGCGCGGACGGGCGGCCTCATCGAGCGGATGCCGGTCCAGCTGACCGAGCACACCAGGCTGGTCCTGGCGTCCGCCCTGGCGCTGCGGCTCCGCTGGATACGGCCGTTCCAGGAGTGGCCGGGAACCTACCCGGAGGGTCCGTGGGCCGGCCGGGAGGTCCTGCGGCTGCTCCGTACGACCTCGCTGCTGCACCGCGTCCGGGTGGCGGGGACGCCCGCCGGGCCCGTCACCGTGCTGGAGGTGGTCGGCGACGCAGGGGTGGACGTCCACCTCGTTCTCGGCGCCCCGGACGCCGCGGCCGGGCGGGTGCTGGCCGGCGGCATCGCCGCCGCGACCCGCTCCGTGCCGTGGGTGGACGGCTTCTCCCTGCCCGAGGGGACGCCCGGACCGGGACTCCGGGTGGGCGTCGGGGCGGCGTACCGGCCCGGGCCGCGGCTGAGCGTCGACACCGTCGCCTTCTCCGTCGACGCCGAGCACGACCTCCTGGAGCACGCCGGGCTGTTCGGCCTGGAGACGGCCCGCACGCGCGCGGCCGCCGGACACTTTCCCGGGGTCAGCCCCGACCCGCTCCTCATCGAGTCGGGCAGCCAGTCGGCCAAGGCGCGGTTCCACGCGAAGGGCTTCGAGGCGGCCGCCGTCACCGCCTTCGGGGCGGCGGCGGGCAGCTCGCCAGCGCCGCCTCCGTACCGTGTACGGACCATCGACGTCCGGTTCGACCGGCCGTTCGGCTTTCTCGCCGTGCAGCGGTCCTCCGGGCTCGTGCTTGCCGCGGGGTGGGTGGCCGAGCCGCTCGCCTACGCCGAAGCGGAGTACGAGGAGGAGCACTGGGACGACGAGGACTGGGAGGACGAGGAGCGGGCGTAGGCCGGGGGATGAGCGGGCGGTGCTGCCCTGCCACGGAGTCGCGCCGGCTCGGGTGGCTCATAGGGGAGAACCAGCACCACTCCGCGGTGAACCCCCTGCTGCAGACCGGGGCCAGGCGCGTGGTCGTCGCTCCCCTGAGGCCGAGGCCGAGGCCGAGGCAGAGCCCGTCCTTCGTCGTCCGGCGGACCGAGAACAGGGCCGCCTGCCGGTCCGGCGGCAGGTTGCCCAGTGCGATCAGCGCGGGGGCCTGGGCCAGCGCCTGCTGGAGTGCCGCCTGCTTCGCCGACCACAGTGCCCGTACGGTGCCCTGCACGGCCTCCGTCGGGAAGCCGGCCAGGGTCCGCGCCGCCCGCAGGGCCGCCCCGGCCAACTCGGCGGGCGCGGCCAGTTACGAGACCAGCCCGATCTCGTACGCCAGGGACACCCGGGCGGCCTCGCCGAACGGTATCCGCTGGGCCGTGTACACGGCCTCGTAGGCGCTGACCATCCCGTACGAGGTGTGCGGGTCGAAGAAGGTCGCCGTGTCGGACGCGATGAGGAACTCCGCCTCGCCCAGCAGGTAGAACGCCCCGCCGCAGGCCATGCCGTTGACGGTCGCGTACGGCTTCGCGGTCCGCTGGCGAGGACGTTGGCCAGGGCGTCCAGGGCGGCCGTCATCTCCTTCCACCACGCCTCGGGGAGGCCGGGGTCTTCGTCGAGGATGGGCGCGGGGAGGCGATGGGGTCCGGCGCGTACGCGTACAGCTCGGCCCGGTACACGTACGTCTCGGTGGTCCAGTCCCGGATGCGAAACAGGCCAGGACGCGGTACCGAGGCAGGGAGGGTGCGGGAGGTGGACGGGCCGGTCCACAGCTTGCCGCCCTCGGTGCCTGCTTCCGCGCAGACCACGCGAAGCCAGTGTGGACCGGCGGCCGCCGACAGGGTCCGGCCCCGGTGCCCCCACACCCGGCGGCCGGTGGCGCGCGGTCCGTTGCCCGCACAGTTCGTCGTACGCGTGGCGCGCAGGCCGAACCGGTTGGCGGCGTGCCGCTGGGCGGCAAGCATCCGGTCGGCGGTGGCGGGGGTGGGGGCGTCGAACACGCGCGGTACCTAGCTCGGGTGGGAGACGGCGGCCGCGTCCTTGGATACCAGCTCGGTGGCGAGCGCCGCGACCTGTTGCACGGTGAGGCCCGAACGCTCGGCCAGTCCACTGGCCAAGGTCGGCTACGGCCAGTACCTGCGCTTCGTCGCGCCCCTGATGGGGGTACCTTTCGCGGTCGTCGGTGGATTCCTGATCCTGGGCGCCACGATCGGCTGACCGGTGGGCAGCACGCCACCGGTCAGCACACACGTCGAAGGTCCCCGGCTGCCCCCCGGCGGCCGGGGACGCGCCGTCTTGTGCGCTGCCGAGCTCCGCCGGCCCCGCAGACGGGCGGCGTAGTCGTGCGGCTCGCCGACCGGAGCCCCTTCCGACTGGCCCCGGCAGCGTGTTGGTGGGAGCGGGGGATGCGAAGTCGACCGCTACGACCAAACCGAGGTCGCCCTGGCCGGGGAGGGGCCCCAGCCCTGGCGAATGGACGGGTTCACTTCTTCGCGTAGGGACCATAGGGCCCCGGGGCGTGCCATGCGGCCCCTCTCGCGCACCGGCGAGGTCGACCAGCATGGGGAAAGAAGGACTTGCCGTCACCGGGAGGGCGTGTCGTGTCACGTACGGTCACTGCCGCAGGCGAGGTCTCGAAGACGAGGCGTCCGGGCGAGCAAGGGGCGGAAGCGGCGGGGGAGGCCCGGCCGGCCGCTGGTTGGCGTTGGCACTCGCGAGTCGAAGATGCACATCGGGGCAGATTGAGCCATTCCGTATTGCGTCGAAAGGCGGTCCGTACGGCGCTCGTCCCGCACGACTGACGGCCAAACCGCATCCACCGGGTACCCACGGTGCCCGTGCTGCCGGCAAGACGGGAGATGTCTCATGGATCCGAAATACGTGTACGACTTCGCCGAGGGCGGCCGGGCCACGGCCGACCTGCTGGGCGGCAAGGGCGCCAATCTCGCCGAGATGGCCCGCTTGGGCCTGCCCGTACCACCCGGCTTCACCGTCACCACGGAGGCCTGCCGGGTCTTCCTGGAGACCGGGGAGCCTCCACCGGGGATGGAGCGCCAGGTCGGCGATCACCTCGCCGGTATGGAACGCGCGGCGGGACGACGGCTCGGCCAGGTGGACGACCCCCTGTTGCTCTCGGTCCGCTCCGGCGCCCGGTTCTCCATGCCGGGCTTGATGGAGACCATCCTCGACATCGGCATCAACGACCTGTCCGTCCTCGGCCTGGGCAAGACCCCCGAGCGGGAGCGGTTCGCCTGGGACTCCTACCGCCGCCTCGTGCAGATGTTCGGCAGCACCATCATGGGAGTCGACACCGCACGCTTCGAAAGCGTCCTGTCGGGTATCAAACGGCAGCACCATGCCGCCGACGACACCCGGCTCGACACCAGTGACCTGATCCGACTGGTCGAGACGTACAAAGACCTGATCCTGGAGGAGACGGGACAGGAATTCCCCCAGAACCCCGCCGAGCAGCTCCACCGGGCCGTTCTCGCCGCCTTCACCTCTTGGAACGGCGAGCAGGCACGGATGTACCGGCGCCGCGAGCACATCCCCGGCGACCTGGGCACGGCCGTCACCATCCAGACGATGGTCTTCGGCAACCTCGGCCCCGACTCCGGCAGCGGCGTCGCCTTCACCCGGAACCCGGCGACCGGACAGCCCGGCGTCTACGGCCACTACCTGCCGAACGCCCAGGGCGAGGACGTCGTCGCAGGCATCCGCAACACCGTTCCCCTCCAGGAACTGGAGCACATCGCCCCGCCTTCCTTCGCCCAGCTGCGCGACTGCATGCAGGCGCTTGAAAGGCACTACCGCGATCTGTGCGAGATCGAGTTCACCATCGAGCGTGGCACGCTGTGGATCATGCGGACCCGTGTCGGCAAGCGCACCTCGCAGGCCGCCGTCGCTATCGCCGGGCGACTGGTCGACGAGGGGCTCGACGGCGCAGGCTGATGCTCCTTCGGTTCGCCAACTCCGGTACGCGCGAAGCCCTGCCCAGGCGGATCCCCCCTCGGAGGGCATCGCTCGGAGCCCGTGTTCGGGAGACGACGCCGGACGGCGCGGCCGCCCGCCCGGCATGATCGCCGCCGAGGCCGGCCGGTTCCTGCCGTGTTGGCGAGGGCGTTGTCGCAGCAGACGCCGGTGCGTCCGCCGGAGAGGCGGATGCCGTGCGCGAGGCGGGCGATACTGCGTGGGCCGCAGGCGACGCCCTCACGCCCAGGGCGGCGTGGATCCTGGGGGCGCCGTAGGTGCCGCGGGAGCAGTCGTGGATGGCGCTGATCCCGGCCGGTCGGCTCTTCGTCCGGCCGGGCCGGCGGCCCGCGGGTGTCCGGGCGGCGCTTGTGATAGGCGGACCGGAGACCATCATCAGCTCGCACGCCCGTTTGACGCTGTGACCTGCCTGCTTTTCCGCCTCGTTCAAGGGATGGTCCCAGGCCATGCTCAGTAGGCCGTTCCAGAGCCCGTGGCAGACCGCCGGCAGCGGCGCGATCGGATCCCCGAGCCGCACCGCACCCTCGCCCAGCGCGGTGGGCTGAGCGAATGCCCCGCGCAGCCGGGCCGCGGGAATGCCCACCCAGCACCGAGGATGGCGGTAGACCGACAGCCAGCGCCCATCGGCCAGGGCCACCGGATCTGGGTATCCGCGAACCAGCGCTCCCAGCCTGCGCTCCGAGCACACGCCTCAACCACCCGCGCCCGGCCGATGAGCCGTGCGGACGGTCCGCCGCTCCCGGGGCAGTCCACAAGACGGATGCCTCCGCCTGCCTCGGCCCCGGCCAGGTCGGGGGCGTGGGTGACAATGCGTCCCCGCTCCTCCCACCCGAACTACACGGGGCCCGTGGTCGCTGGCCACCACCACCCCGGAGCCAACCGCCGCCCGCGCCGCAGCGGGAAACCACGCACCATAGGGCATTCCATGAGGCGCAGCTCCCCGATGGCTGTCCGCCACGGCCTTTGGAGCATGACCCCGTCCGGCCCGACGAACCGCACGTTCACATGGCGCGGATGTATGACGGTATGACGGGCCATTGATGTAGCGCCTGGGCTGGAGTTGTGACCTGGGTGTGTTCAGGTTGGTTGGCCGGTGGGTGGGCTGCTGGGTGTCTGGTGTGGTGGTCGGGATTGCCCGATGGGGGCCTGGCGGGTGTCGGGCGGGGGCGGTGGCCTGGTGTTTTCTCAGATGGGCCGAGTGGCTCAGGTGTGCGCGGGTGTGCTGGTTTTTTGTGCATGTGTAATGGCTCGTCTATGGGCAGCTGCCGCACGGCCTGGTCCTCGACGGCGAACTGGTCGTCTGGGATGCCGACGCGGGCCGGCTGTCGTTCGAGGCGTGCGTTGCAACGCCGGGCCGCCGCCCGTGCCCGCGGCGCCCGGGCTCTGACCGTCCGGTGGCCGGCCTACTTCGTCGCGTTCGACGCCTTGCAACTGGACGGCGACGAACTGGTGCAACGCCCGTACAAGGAGCGGCGCGCCCTGCTGAAGGCGTTTTTCGCCAACCACGCCCTGACGGCGCCGTGGATGCTCGTCCTGATGACGACGGACCTGCCACAGCGCGGGAGTGGCTTCAGTCCTGGACCGACGTGTCCGGCGTCGAAGGGTTGGTCGCGAAGCCCCTGGCCAGCCGCTATCTGCCCGGGCACCGCGGGTGGACCAAGATCAGAAGACGAGACACCCACTGAGGCGGTCGTAGGCGCCGTGACCGGCACCCTGAGCTGCCCCGGTCTCCTCGTTCTCGGCCGCCTGGACCAGGCGGGCCGGCTGCGCGCCGTCGGCCGGACCGTTCCGCTGCGCCCGGAGGTGTCCCGGCAGGTAGGACAGCACCTCGCCGCGGCCGGCCCCGGCCACCTCTTCGACGGGGTCCGCTTCGCGGCGTCGTGGCGGAGCCGTGACGTCCTGCACGTAGTGCTGGTCCGCCCGGACCTGGTGGCGGAAGTCAGTGCAGATAGGGCCGCTGAACTGGGTGTTTACCGGCACCCGCTTCGCTTCCAGCGGATCCGCCTGGATGCGGGCGTGGACGACGTGCCGCGGTTCGGCCAGGGCCCGGCCCCCAGCTGCCGGGTGACCGCCGCCGGGCCACGCTCGCTCGGCCTGCCGGCGGGTCGGCGCCCGGTTCCGCCGGCCGGTGGTTCCGGTGTCCTAAGCACCAGGGCTGCCGACGACCTCTTTCACTGCAGCGAGGACACGGTCGTGGTCGGATGTCCGCTGGTGCGGGACGTCGCCACGACCCGCCTTCTCCCCGCCTACTGGCGACCCAGAGATCCAGGCCCGCAACGAGTGGACCAGCCACCGGCCAGCAGCAGTCGCTCTCCACCGGCCCGCCCGACGACAAGCCTGCCGTCTTCGAAAGCGATTCGATCACCGACAGTCAGGAAGACCGGGCTCGCCAGCTCGAAGGCATACCCGTCGTCAGTCTCGAGGTCCTTCACCAGCACCAACCGCGAGGTCGGCGTGGCTCCGTCAGCAACCAGGCGGATGCCGAGATGGTCGCACGCGGCCTGAGACCACCTCGACCTTGTTCAGCCACTGACCAACCATCCCGAGGACGGCTGTCGCGGTCCGGCCCCAACTGTCAGCGGTTGCGGCGAGGGCGTCGGCGAGCTCGTCGCGGTCCATGTGCGATCGACCGCGGATGCCGGCCTTGGTCGCCTTCTCGTACAGCTCCGCCTTGGTCAGGGACCGAAGCGACTGGGAGCCGGAAGTGCCGGTGCGCTTCTTGGCGGCCGTCTTCTTCCCGGCAGCCTTGGTCCGGGTGGAGGTGGTGGCCTTCTCCCGGGTGTCAGTGGTGTTTGCCGCTTGCCCTGGCCGCCATGCTCCTGCGCGACGCTGCTGAGGCGGCGACGGGGCGCTGCGGTTGATGGGGGCGGCTAGGGTCGGGTGTAGCTCGCGCTGAAAGGGCGTGCGCGGGCAAGGCCCGGTGCCCGGTTTCCGGGGGCAGTACCACCGGGCCGCCCAAGCATCAGCCGGCCGCGGCCGCGGTCCCGCTCGTGTCCGGTCCGGTACCGAGTCGGCGTCGGCCGGGGGAGCGCGGTGGCGCCTCGCTCGGCTCGGCGGCGTCCGTCCGGCGCGCCTCCGCGTCGGCCGGCTCGGTGGGGAGACGGCCCCGGCGGCCGGCCGCGGGCTGCGAGGCCGAGGGGTGGGGGGCCTGTGCCGAGGGCGCGTCGTTCGGTCATGGGACCACTGTCTCGGGCCACCCAAAGGGCGTGCTGCCGAACCTCGCTGTGTCCTTGAGCAAGGCATTACGGTGAGCCGCATGGACATGCGGAGGATCGTCGCGATGCTGGTTGAGGAAGCCGAGCAGCAGATGGCGGACGGGCTGTGGGAACTGGCTGCGGACGACCGCGCTCTCGCAGTTGAGACTGAGGCGGGCCTGCGCAACGCTGTGGGGCCGCTGGAGGTCCAGGGGGCCTTGCCGTGGATTGGCCGGCTTGAACATCTGCGGGAATCGCTTGCCGTCCTGGCGATCTCCCTCGCTCGCACGCACGGCCGCATGGCCTGGTTCCTCTCCGGTGCCCTCAACGCACTCGAACCGGTCCTGCGCTGGCGCGCCCTGTCTGCGGATCAAGGGGGCACATTCGGCACTGTTCTCGCGAGTCCTGAGGAGTACGCGGAGGCGGAGGAGGCCGTTCGCCAGCTTCAGGATGCCCTTGCTCGGATCACTGCCGAGTAAGAGGTCCTAACAGAAGCCGTTGATCATGCGACTTTCGGTTCGGGTGGTCGTTGGTCCGTGGGGAAGCGTCAGTCGCGGCCGTGGATCGTCTCGGATGAACTGTGGTCGCTGATCGAGCCGTGGTTGCCCGAGCCGGCGCCGAAGCGGGTGGAGGGCCGTCCACGGGTGCCCGACCGGCAGGCGCTCTGCCGGATCCTGTTCGTCCTGCATACGGGCATCCAGTGGGAGTACCTGCCCCAGGAGCTCGGCTTCGGATCCGGGATGACCTGCTGGCGGCGCCTGGCCGCGTGGAACGATGCCGGCGTGTGGGAACAACTGCACCTGGTACTGCTGAAGAAGCTGCGGGTCGCGAAGAAGCTGGACTGGTCGCGGGCGGTGATCGACTCCTCCCACGTCCGGGCCGCTCGGCGGGGCCCCAAAGCGGTCCCAGCCCGGTCGACCGCGCACGTCCGGGCAGCAAGCACCACCTGATCGTCGACGGTCAGGGCATCCCCCTGGCCGTCTCGCTCACCGGCGGGAACCGCAACGACGTCACGCAGTTGATGCCGTTGCTGAACAAGATCCCGCCGGCTGCCGGCCTCGTTGGCCGACCCCGCAGGCGGCCCGACATGCTCCTGGCCGACCGCGGCTACGACCACGACAAGTACCGCCGCCTGGTCCGGGCGACGGGAGTCAAACCCGTGATCGCCCGCTGCGGCGTGCCGCATGGCTCCGGCCTCGGCGTCTACCGGTGGGTCGTGGAACGGACCATCGCCTGGCTCCACGGCTTCCGCCGACTCCGCATCCCATGGGAACGACGCGACGACATCCACGAAGCCTTCCTCGGCCTCGCCACCTGCCTCATCACCCACCGCCACGTCCAACGCCGTTAGGACCTCTAGAGCTGGCTGTAGCCGTGAACCGCATCGGCAGCGCCGCGGCCCGCCGCGATGCGCGCGCCCTTTCCCGGATGCGGCACTCGAACGCCTAGCTGTGGTGACGATCCCGGGCACCGTCCACCGAGTGGACCGATGTCCGACACCCAGTCCGCCAACTCGAAGTTGCAGTTCAAAGGGCTGGTGTGGCCGCTGGTCGGGGTACTCACGCTGGTCGTGGGCGGCAGTCTGCGGAGTAGATCGTCTGTCGGCGTGGAGAGATGCTCGCCGACTTTGCTCGGGAAATCTCGCCCAGGCGAAGCAGGTTCCCCACTTCGGCAAGTAGTTGCTACTCTGGCAAGTAGATGCCAGGTTGGGCATAGGGGTGCCCGGGCGACGACGGGAGGGGTGGGCGATGAGCGAACAGATCGATGCAGTCGCAGCGTTGAAGGGGATTGCGCGGATCGAGGCGACCTCACGGGTGCGAAGCCGCTGGTTTGTCGGCTACTTGTGGCTATTCGCCGTCTGGCAGCTGGTCCTGGTTCCCGCTGTGTTGCTGTGGCACGGGCCGATGGGGACACTGGTCAGCACGCTGGCGAATGCACTTGTGGTCATGGGGCTGTCCCTGTTCGCCATGCGGCAGCCTGTGGTTCCGCACGGCTACGGAGGGCTGCACCTCAAAGTGATCGGGGCATGGGCGGGTGCCTACGTCTTCGCCCTCGCGCTCGGCTTCACGGTTCTCGTGGACAGTGTCGCCTTCGCGTCCGTAGCCGCTTTTGCGTGCGCCTTGCCGGCCGCTGCGGCAGCCTGGCGGGAAGCGCGCGCTGTATGAAGCCGGAACCCTCGACAGGCGCGGGACAGGGCCCTCACCCGCGACACGCACTCGCGCCCCTTCTTGCCTCGGCCGTACGTCTGTCGATCGTCGCGGCCCTCGCTGTGGTGGAGAAGGCCGAGTTCGCCTATGTACGAGATCTCGTGGAAATCACCGACTCCGCACTGTCGAAGCAGGTCTCGCGCCTGGAAGAAGCGGGGTGGGTGACGGTCGAGAAGGGTCAGGTCGGGCGTCGGCCGCGGACCTGGCTGCGTCTGACCGATGACGGGATGGCTACTTACCGACGCCACCTCGCTGCGCTCACGGCAATCGCAGGCCCACTGCAATGACATGGGCGGGGAAAACCAGCCTCGCGGTCCGTCGGCGGCGGGACGTCGGCGAGGGCGTCCAGGGCGGCGGTCATCTCCTTCCACCACGTCTCCGGCAGGCCGGGGTCCTCGTCGAGGACGGGGCGCGGGGAGACGATCGGGTCAGGGGCGAAGGCGTACAGCTCGGCCCGGTAGGCGTACGCGCCTGTGGTCCAGTCCCGGATGCGGAACAGGCCGGGCCGCGGCACCGAGGCGGGCAGGACGCGGGAGGCAGAAGGGCTGTCCCACAGCCTCCCGCCCTCGGTGCCGGCCTTGGCGCAGACCACTCGGAGCCAGTGCGGGCCGGCGGCCGCCGACACGGTCCGGCCCTGGTACCCGCCCACACACGTCGGCCGGTGGCACGCAGGCCGAAAGTGTCGGCGGCGTGCCGCCGGACGGCCAGCATCGCCGCTGCCGACACGTACGGGCCACCTCCGCTCGCGCGGAGAACACGTCCCCTGGCGTTCCGGAGGGGGGGGCGGGGGCGGCTCACCTCCGCTCGCACCCTTCGCGACCTGCGAGTCTACAGCCGCTTTACCTCTTCTTTGCATTGTGTGTGCATCGACTCGCCGTACAAACACACATGAAGAACCGGCTGAGCGGGCCGCGTTGGCGCTCACCTCCGCTCGAGCGGAGGTGTCCCGTCGCTCGACGCGAGACTGTGGGGGTGATGCGAGCGTGCGCGCCCATGACCTATGGGCACCATCAGCTACATCCTCCGCCAGGACAGCTGGGGCCACGGCTACGCCACCCACGCCGCACACCAGGTCGTCTCCGTCGCCTTCACCACCGCCGGCCTCAACCGGCTGGAGGCCATGCACCAGGGGCCAGTTCGCCCGCCTAGAGGCGCCGCTCAGGTTCTCACTACGAGCGGCGACCTGCCATCGCTCCTGCCGTCGGTCCGCGACGCTCAGACGCTGCTTACGTCCCGTGGTCTCTGCCAGCGCATCTGCGTCGTGTGGGACAGCGACTGCGCAAGCTCACCCTTGCCCGTCATCGCCACGCGTCTCTCCGTCTTGCTGTCCACGCCTCGGCACAGGGCATCGGCGGGCTGAGTGTCGTCTTCACCCTTGTGTGCCGAACGGGCTGACGCCCTATAGGGAACTACTCCTCTAGGATGCGAGCTGCTTCTAAGATGGTTGGATTGCACCGGATCGGGGGGGACATGAATCCGGCATTACTTGCGGCAACATCTGCGTCCATCGTGGGAGCGTTGACCACGGAGGCGTGGCCACAACTGCGTCACCGTATGGCACAGCTTTTTCTTGGCGTGCGGCCACAGGAAGCCGGTAACGTCACAGAAGAGCTGGACGAAGCCCGTGAGATGATCCTCGCCGTCGAGAACGACGAGAGCAGACACATCGAGCACGAGGCGACCGTCGTCCTGCAACGACGCCTTCGCGACCTGGTCCATGACGACGCATCGGCCAACGAGGAACTCCAGGAGATCCTCGTCGACCTGCTGGCATCGCCGTCGACGACCTACGACGCGCCAGACCCGCGTTTCTTGGCACTGCTTCAACTGGTTGACAGCGCCACTCCTCCACCTGGAGCACCGCGGCGTGCGATGGGAACCCTCATCACGCGCCAGTCGATCCCGCAGGACCTTCCGCGAGAGACGACCGCGGTGCCCCTGAGGACAGCTCGCATGCTTCCGCCGGACCTTCCGGCCATCACTGGCCGGGACCGCGAACTGAGTGACCTGCTGGACGCAGGAATGCGAACGGACGAATCGCCAGTTGCCCTCGTTCACGGAATGCCCGGCGTGGGCAAGACCGCCTTGGCCGTACATGCGGCACACTCCCTGGCCAGCCGCTTCCCTGACGGGCAACTGTTCATCAACCTGCGTGGACATGCGCCCACCGACGATCCGGCCGCACCAGCCCAACTGCTCGGTTCCTTGCTTGTATCGGCAGGGATCCCGCTGGCGGTGCAGCCCCACAGCATCCATGGACGTGCCGGCCTGTGGCGCAGCTGGCTGGCCACCCGAAGCGTCCTGCTGATCCTCGACGATGCCGCAGACTTCTCCCAGGTCCAGCCTCTCCTGCCCGGATACCCGGGCTGTCTCACGCTGATCACGAGCCGGGTGCGGCTGGAAGCGCCGGAGATCTCCCGCTCGCTTCCCCTCGACGTTCTGCGACCCGACGATTCCGCCGCGCTGTTCCACCAGATGCTGCGGCAACGGGGGAGAACGACCGGGCCGACGCAGGCAGCCGAGGTCGCCCGCTTGTGCGGCCACCTCCCGCTCGCTTTGGCCATGGTCTCCGGGCTGCTCACGGCACACCCCACCTGGACAGTGAACGACCTGGTCGAAGACTTGGACCACTTCTCGCGCCGACTCATCAGACCGGGCACGGGCATGAAGTCCGTGGGCCAAGCCCTGGGAACATCCTTACGCAGCCTGGAACCCTCCCAGCAGACGTTCCTGCGCAGACTTTCCCTTCACCCCGGCCCGGACCTCGAGAAACGAGCCTGTTCCGTCCTGACGGGCGTCACTGTTGACCGCGCCGACGAATACCTCGAGAACTTGTACCAACGCAGCCTGCTTCGCGAGGTATCGCCAGGACGCTTTCGCATGCACGACCTGCTCATCTCCTACCTGGAGGCTGCACCTGAGGACGCGAGCAGCGACGCCGAAACAGCACAGGAGCGCGAACAGCGCCTGCGGCGCCTGGTCGACTACTACCAGCGCACCGCGACGGCCGCCTACCTCATGGAAGCGCGCTTGCAGCCGATCGAGGAACTTCGCAACTCCTTGCCCGAGTCCGCTCCTCCGCTGGAAGATGCCGGCCAGGCCGCGGACTGGCTTGCTACGGAGCTCGACAACCTGGCGGCATGCACGCAGTTCGACGAAGACCACCCGGATGCCGTAGCGCAGATCTCCACCATAGTGACGGCCCATCTCCTCAGGCTGCGCGGTTCTGCCGTGCAGACCGCCGACCGCGTGATCGGCATGGGCAGGCAAAGAGCTATCGAGCGCAGCGACCTTCGGGCCGAGGCACTGTTCACACACCTGTCCGGAATCGTCGCCGTTGCACAAGGCGAGCTGACCCGGGCGTTGGACAACGTCGGCCGGGCCCGTGCGCTCAGTACCGAGAGCGGGTGGCGGCTGGGTGAGGCAAGAGCCCTGTTCAGTCTCTTCATCGTGCAGCGACTCATCGGCACGATCAGCGAGGCCCGTGACTCCTTGAACCAGGCGGGCGTAATCTTCACCGAAGCGGGAGGCGAGCGCAGCCTGGCGAGGGTCATCGAGCAACTCGGACAACTCGAATCCAACGAGACCCCCAACATCCTGGCGCCGTTGACCGAACACGCCGGCCAACCGTCCGCGCAGCTGCCCCTCGAAGACATCATGGAACAGCTCGAGAAGCTGGCGCTCGCGCTGTACTTCGAAACCGTCGCCACCGATGCGGAACCCGCCGATGGCCCTCAACGCCTTCCTGCCGCCCGCGTCCAAGGCGGGCTGCGCGCAGGCGACACGACACCGGCAACGGCCGCAGGCGATCAAGGCGGCAGCGGGGGAGAACCCCCTGACACACCCGTTCCTGGCGAAGTCCCCGAAGAAGACCCCGACGACAACATCGAAGCAGACCAGCAGGCCCCGATTACCGTCGAGGAACTCGACACTATCGACGAACAGGTCATCAACTTCTGGTTCACCGAAACCACCCCTACTGACGAGCCGTTTCTGGTGGACACGACCTACACCGGCTCCTTCCAGGTCGGCCCAGACCATCCCGACAACCGAGTGGAAGGCGACCGGGTCATCCCTGCCGGCACCATCCCCCCGGCCGGTCTGCCTACGCAGTGGTACGTCATGTCCAGGACGTGCAGGCTCGCCCTCGCCGACGCATCCGAAGCCGAGGAGCCGGCAACAGCAGGGGATGAGCCGGAATGGGCGGTCGAATTCGACCTCCTGATTCTTCCCGATGCGCCCTCCGAGGAGCGTCTGCTCTCCATCACGCCCACGAGCCCGGGTACCTGCCGCATCGACGTCCTGGTGATGGTCGAAGGCGACCTCTACCGAGAACTCACCATCGAGTTCCCCGCCGAATCCCCACCCCCAGCCCAGGCACCCCCGGCGCACGGGAAGCCCACAAGCGGAGAACACCCCACCCAGGAGTTAGCACCCCTGCCCAAGCCGCGGAAGGAACCAAGCACCCCGGACCCGGCTATGCCGCCCACCAAGCCGAAGGCAACGGCCTCCAGGGCAGCCTTATCGCTGCGCCGACCTCCCAACCAGCGCCCCCATACGAGAGTGAGCGTGACCAGCACCCGACACGTGGTGGCAAAGCACACCGCGCTGCAGGTTCCGTACGACTGGCAGCAGCCGGCGAACACTCTCACTCTCAACCTGATGCCACCGCAGGCGCAGTGGCGATTCGACGTCGACGGCGAGCCCGGTTCGGCACGCCAAGGCTTTGAGTCCTGGGAGCCCGAAAGCTTCGCCGGCCAGATGGTTCGCGAGGCGCAAGAGGCCCTGGAGACCTACCGGCAGCACCACGCAGGCCGGTACAACGACATCACACCCGACGACATTGCCACCAGGCTGCAGCGCTTCACCCCGAGCGCCGACTGGGCAACCCCCCACAGACTGGTCACCAGCAACGACCAGCAGGCGTGGGATGCCGTGGCCAACAGCCCGCAGCTGCGCGAGCTGGCCTTGGCCGGCAGCCAGCTCTTCACCGCCCTCTTCCCCCGAGAACACCTCTTTCACGACCTGATCAAGAGCCTGGCGCCCGGCGACCGTCTACGCGTCTACTGGAAGCACGGCGGACCCGACCACATCCCCTGGCCGCTGCTCTACCGCGGATCGCTCCCCAGCGCCGGCAACCCCATTCAGGCCCAGGACTTCTTCGGCCTGCGCCTACGCACCACTCACATCGCCCGCTCCGCGGAGACCGTCCGGGTACTGTCCGCCGACGCCACACGCACCCACCTGATGTACTGGGGCGGCAGCGACGGCGACGAGACCATGCGGGTGTCAGCCGAGCACGTCGACGAGCTCGACCAGTGGAAGCCCCTGGTCCTGCCCCAAGGCCAGGAGCTGCGAAAGGAAGAGATCTCCGCCTATCTGTGCAACCCCGATCCGATTTCGCTGCTCTACGTCTTCAGCCAGGCCTACAGCAAGGGCGGACAGCTCCGCGGCCTTCGCTTCGGTAGCACGATCGAGCCGTGTGACGTGCTTCTGCTGTCGGAGATGGGGCAAGACCCTTTGAAGGAGCAGCCGCTGGTCTTCATGAACGCCTGCGAGACATCATCCGCGGAGCACACGTACAGCAACATGCTGAAAACCCACTTCGTCAACCGCGGCAGCCGCGCCTACATCGGCAGCGAGTGCAAGGTACCTGCCGGCTTCGCAGCCCGCTTCGCCCACGTCTTCTTCCACTTCCTCTACGACCGCTCCCAGCGCAACCAGCCCACGGCCGCAGGCGAAGCTCTCGCCCAGACACGCAAGTTCTTCTGGGACCAGTACCGCAGCATCGGCGGCCTCTTCTACAGCTACACCAACGACGACCAGCTTTTCGTCGCCCGCCCCGGCGAAGTCGAGGCCCTGCACAATCCCCGTCGAGCGATGCCCCAGACAGTTGCGAGGCCAGCGTGACAACACCCCATGACCCCACGACCGCCGCCCGGTTCCTTCAGGGAGACACCTCCACACGTCTGGCTCTCCTGCGCTCGCCGGAGCATGCCGCCGCCCTGCGCCGCTTTCTGGGAAGCGCCGCTTACACCGAACTGGTCGAACTGGCCGGCCCCGCACCACAGGAACACCTCGCCACCACGGCCGGATCCAGCATCCTGTTCGTTCCCGGTGTCATGGGCAGCGTCCTCGTCAGCAAGGGCCTCAGCGGCGTCTGGTGGCTCGACATCCGCAACCGCAAGCGCATCGACAGCCTTGCCCTGGCACCCGACGGCAAGAACGACGCCCACCCGTCCTTCAAAGTCGAACCCTCCGTACTGGACATGTCCTACGAGGGCTTCCTCATCGCAGCCGCGGCGCGCCAGGAACACGAGCCCGACAACTTCCCCTACGACTGGCGCAAGCCTCTGTCCACAAGCGCCGACGAGCTCCACCGGACCATCCTCGCCGCAAGCGCCGACACACCTGGACGCCCCGTCCACCTCGTCGCCCACAGCATGGGCGGCCTGGTCGTCCGTACCGCCCTCATGCGCCACCCCGAGCTGTGGAAGCACATCGGCAAGATCGTCTTCATCGGCACCCCGCACTACGGCTCACCCGCCATCGGTGGCTACCTGAAGAACCACCTCTGGGGTTTCGAACTCATGGCTCTCCTCGGACGCTACCTCTCCCGCGACACCTTCCGCAGCCTCACCGGCGTCCTCAGCCTCCTGCCTGCCCCTGCCGGCACCTATCCCTTCAGCACGGCCCAGTCCGGCGAGGACTACGACCACCCCTGCGCCAACTTCGATCTATACGACTCCACCGCATGGCACCTCAAACTCACCCCCACGCAGCAGCTTCAGCTGCAAGCACGGCTCGACGACGCCCAGACGAGTCACCAGGACCTGCACCTGTGGCACACCAGCCTCGACCAAGGCATGCGGGATCGGATGGCCATCATCGCCGGCACCGGATTCAAGACCCTTTTCCGCCTGGCCTACACAAAGCGCGGAAAACTGTGGCACCACATGGACCGTGTCACCAGCCGAAAGCCCGCCGATCCGCACCGTGACGGAGACGGCCGCGTACCGCTCGCCTCAGCCACCCTCACCTCCATCGCCGAAACCCGGTACATCAAGGGTGAACACGCCAGCCTCCCCAACCTCCCCGACGTCCAGCGAGACGTCTGGAACTTCCTGGCCGACCGGCCCATGCGCCTGGCCGAGACGCCGGCAGCCGCCCTCGGCACACACCTCGGCGGCATCACACCGAACACCTCCGCCCTCGCCCTCCCTTCCATCCCCGGACAGCGCTCACCCGACGACCCCGGCTACCTCAACTTCACCAGCCCCACCGCAGCAGACATGACGGAACTGGAGAGGCGACTGGAGGACGACGAGCTCCCCGACTTCATGCGAACCCGCCTCCTCTAGCTTGATCTTTAACGTGTGACGTCGAACGGTGCGTCGTACTTGATCACTCGGTTCGGTAACCGCCATACACGGAAGTGGCCTTCGTTTGGATCATGTGCTCCGACCAAGGAACTCCCACGAGGTCGTAGGTGGCTCGTTGGTCCAGGTGTGGGTGGGGATTTTGATGCAGCCCGGTGGGCTGCGGGCCTGGTCGAGTTGCACGGGCGGTTTGTGCACCGGTTCGCCCGGACGGAGCCGCGGGAGTCCGCGCTGGCATACATGCGCGACCGTTCTCTTTACAGTCCCTCCGGTGTCTGTCAGACCAGGCGCTGCGACAGAAGGCTTCCAGCGGGTCCCTCTTGGCGTGGGCGGGTGGCCTCGGCGTAGCAGCGGGTCCCGCGTTGAGATCAGACGGCGAGGGGGAGGGGGACCGCGACAGGCTCGCTCGGACACCTACCACTGCCTTCGGCACGCAACCCTTCTTTGATCACTCCATTCGAGTGACTCGTCCAACGGCGGAGATGAGCCGCGGGACCGGTTCCCTGACGGTCTTCTGACGAGGTCGGCCGCGATTCTGTCGTGTTGCCGACAACTGCCGCCGCCAGTCGTCAGTGACCCGTATGAACTCCGCCGATCGTCGTCAAGATGCCGTCAGGGGCAGGCCCCAAGGGCGCGGGTGCGGGCGTGCCTTTCGAGTGCCGCCCCGGACTGCCTCCCGGCATCTGGGGCACTATCGTCCGTTCATGGCTCCTCAAGGAGGCCCCATGTGCTTGTTCCAGTACGACGACGACCCCGAGCCCGAGGAACGCGTCCCGGCCGGACTCCTCTACGTCCCCGTCCGGCCAGGAACCGCGCAGGTGGTGGTACGCATGTTCCGCACCCCGCTGGGCGCAGGTACGGCGGTCGGTTTCACCGACCCTGGTCGGCTGACCGCCACGTTCGGCGCGGAGCAGCCGTGGACCCGACTGTCCGAGCGGGCGCTGCGCGCCATGGCCGAGCCGCTCGGGGTAGTGCTGTTGACCGTCGACCCGACGTTCACCGCTCCCGCGGTCACCGGGTCCGCTGCCACCGGATCCCCCGCGGCGGGTCCCGCCTCCGGCCCGGGCCGCGCCGCGCGTCTCTCCGGCCCCGGCCGTCTGACAGAGGAGAGATCAGACGATGCCCACCGCGGTCATACCCAGGCCGGAATCCGCAACGGACGACCTCTCTGTCTGGCCGGCGTCCACGACCCGGCTCGCTCCCGGCGGCATCGCCGTCGGCGGGGTGGACCTCGCGGACTTGGCGGCCCGGTTCGGCACTCCGGTCTACTTCCTAGACGAGGGCGAGGTGCGCGAGCGATGCCCGACCTACCGGGACGCGTTCCCCGAGGCCGAGGTCCCCTACGCGGCCAAGGCACGCCGTAGTGCGCTGGGTGCAGGAGGAGGGGCTGAGCCTGGACGTGTGCTCGGCCGGGGAGTTGGAGCTGGCCGTGACGGCCGGGTTCCCGCCCGAGCGGATCGTGCTGCACGGCAACGCCAAGTCACCCCACGACCTCCGACAGCGCGCTGCGGAGGCCGCCTGACCGCCGCCCCCCAAGCGGCCGAGGACCGCCGGCAACTGGTCCTCGCCATGCAGGCACCGGGCACCAGCAGCACCAGCATCCGCGTCACCACACTCGACGCCCCCAAGACCCCGGCCACGGCCGCGCCACCACCCCCTTCATCATGGCCGGCCCCACTCCCGGAACCTTCCGCACCCTGGCCACCCTCCCCGACCACCCGCAGATCCCGCCCGCCACCTACCAGCTCACCGGCACCCCCGCCCCCATCCGGATCGTCCGCGTCTCCGGAGACGGCCAGACCATCCCCGCCGGCACGCGCTTCCCGCAGCCCTGCGAAGTCCGGGTCACCAACCTCCTCGACCAGGGCCTCGAAGCCACCGACGTCACGTTCCAGCTCACCGGCACCGCCGCAGCGGTCTTCCCCGACAACTCCACCAGCTTCACCCTCTCCACCGACAGCAACGGCAACGCGGTATCCCGCGCCATCACCGCCGACTTCGCCGGCCTGGTCCAAGTCCGCGCAACCTGCCCCACACCACTCCCGCTTCCCGCCCCCGTCCACTTCGGCCTCAAAGCCACATAGAGGAGCGACCCATCCACACCACAAAGCCACCGCCACCGCAGCCCACTACCGTCTGACGCAGCTCCCGAGAAGGTCTTACGTCTTGCCGGGGCCCTGACGGGCCGTCGCCGGAGTGCCTCTTCCCGGGGGCGTACCGCGGGCATAGGCTCGTGCATTCCGACAACCGAGGAGGTTGGCTGATGGGGCCGACGGCCGTTCGGACCGTGGTTGGGGACGTGGTCGGGGAGCTCGCGCCGGAGGAGACGCCGGTGCTCGCCGCCCTGGCCCACCTCGACGACCCCACCGTGTTACGGGTGTTACGCGGCCGCCGCCGGGCCGAACCGCTGGGCTTCGGCCTCGCCGAAGTGACCGCGGTCGTCACACCGATCGTCTGGCTCGCGGTGGACGAGGCGTGCCGCGCCGCGGTGGCCGGAACCGTCGAGTCGGCCCGCGGCCGCTTTGCCCGCGGGGCCCGCCGCCTGCTGAGGCGGCAGCCCGTGCAGGACGCGCCGGCCGGCGAGGCGGGCACCGAGGAGGGACCCGGCACGGGGGCCGACGCCGACACGCGGTCTGAGCCCGGCACGGGAGTCGGCCAGGCCGTTGTACCTGCACTCTCCCGCGAACAGCTGGAACTGGTCCACCGGCGGGTCCTGGCCGACGCCGGAGCGGTCGGCCTCCCGCCCGCCGGCGCCACCGTGCTCGCGGACCGCGTCGTCGCCCGCCTGGTGCTCGCCGCACCCCCCGGCAGGGCGCAGCCCTCGGAGGAAGGCGGCGCCGGGATCGTCGGGTGAAACGCCCGGCCTGGCTCACTCCGCCCCCGCCCGCCCCTCGCGAGCCGGACCAGTACGACCGCCCGGGACTGCCCTCCGGCACGGTCCTGCGGTTCGCGCTGCTGGCCATCGCGGTGCTCGTTGGCAGTCTGGAGATGTCCAACACCGTCCTCGTCTTGCTCTTCTCGGAGGACGGGACCGGACTCGGCTGCTGGTTCGCGGTCGGCGACGACAGCGCCTTCTGGCGCGACGCCCTCGCCGGGCGCGTCCCCGCCTCCGGAACCGGCCGGGCCTGCCTGACCGAGCCCGTGCCCGGCCAGCCGTACGCCGGCGGGCTGTGGGGGACCGGAGCGGTCCTCGGCACCGCCATCGCGGTCTACTACCTGCTGCCGGTGGCCCGCGCCCGGCGCCGCGGCCTCGTCCCGGTCGAGCGACTCGGGCCCGCGTTCGACCCGGTGGCGCTCCGCGCCGAGCTGGCCGGGCTCGTCCGGACGGCCTTCCGGGTCGGCGACCCCGAGGCACTCCCCATGGTCCCGCCGCGCTTCGTCGTCGACTGCGGCGCGCTGGACGCGAGCGCGGTGGTGTTCGGCCGGATGAGGGCCCCGGTGGTTTGCCTGCACGCTGGCCTGCTCGTGGTGCGCCGCACCGCGCCGGAGAAGTTCCGCGCGGTGGTGCTCCACGAACTCGCGCACATCCGTACCTTCGACGTAGGCCTGGCGTACTTCACCCTCGCCTTGTGGCGGGCTTTTGCCTGCCTCGTCCTCGTCCCGTACGCAGTCGTCGTGGGCGGCGCGTTCACACTCGCCGCCGTGACCGGCCGTTTCCCGGGCATCGACGCGGAATTCTGGCCTGCGGCAGCACCCGAACTGGTCCGCCAGACCGCCAAGGCCCTCGTACTCGTGGCCGTGGTCCTGCTCGCACGTGCCGACACCCTGCGCCACCGCGAACTGGTGGCCGACGCCGAGGCCGTCGCGTCCGGCGCCGACCCCGGGGTCTGGGAGGACACGGCACTCGGGCCGACGGCCGCGGCAGGGGCAGGGGCGGGGGCGTCGGGCTACGGCGGTCGGCAGTTCGCCGCACACCGACTTCGGACCCTGCTGCGCCCCCACCCGTCGTGGCAGGCACGTCTGCTCGCGGTCCGCCGACCGATCACCCTCCACACTCTGGACCACCTGCAGTACTTCCTCGTCGGGTGCACGGCGCTGATAGCCGTTAACACCGTCGGCAGGGTGTGGGGGGATTTCCTCTGGATGTCGGTCGCAGCAGGGACGGCTTCCGGCATCGTCCTGCTGGCCACCTGGCACCAACTGCTCGCCGCCCGGAACGGGGGCAGCCAGCCGCCCTCCGGGCTCTCCCACGGCCTGGCCTTCGGCTGCGGCCTCGTCGTCGGCCAGTTCACCGCCGGAGTGGGCACCACCAGCCGCTGGTGGCCTGCGCATCCGGCGCTGCCGCTGCTGATCCTCCTGATGCCCGCCGCCATGGCGGTTCTGGTCGCCTGGATCACGCAGAGCGGTCACCTGGCCATGCTCCAGAACGTCCGCCCGCGCGCCGCGCTCGCCGCCATGACCATCGTCGCCTGGACGGCCGGTCTCTCCATCGTGGTGTGGTGGCAGACGGACGGCTACGCCGCCCTGGCCGGCCATCCCGTTCTGCCTCCGCTGCAGGCCGCCACCGAGGCCGTACCGGTGGGCCAGGCCGCCACCGTGCTGTCGGCGGCCTGGATCGACCGCTACCTCGGGCTGCCGGCGGAAGACGGGCCGGGCATGATCGGCGTCGCGCTGTGGGCGTACCCGGTCCTCGTCCAGCTGCCGCGCTTCTTCGGCGGCGCCGAACGCCGGGCTCGGACCCGGTGGGCCATGGAGGCGGAAGGAGCCGGCTTCCGTGGGGTCCTCCCCGCAGGTACGGCCGGCGGACTGGCCGCCTGCGCGGCAATGGCAGCGCTCGTCCTCGCGGCCCCGCAGCTGCGCGCCGACTCCGGTCTGCCGGCCGAGGGGAAGCAGTTCCTGCTGACCTGGTGGACCGCGGCGGCGTTCTGGGCCGGTGGCGTCCTCGCCGCGGTCCTGGCCGCCCTGCGCACCGGCCCGGTGTGGCTGCCACGGGCCCTGACAGCCGGGGCAGTAGCCCAGGCGCTGGCCTCGCTCGGCTTCCTCGCGGTCTGGGGACTGGGCGGCTGCGGCAGCCTCGCCCGGGGAGCACTGCGACCCGGCTGCGGACGTCTGGACCCAGATGTGTGGAACAGCCTCCCTGCACTCGTCAACCTGGTCTTCGCCACCGGGCAGTTCGTGGCGCTCGCGGCCCTGCTGACGGTCCTGGTGGTCCGCTCCGCGCGCGCCATCATCCGGCGCACCGTGCGACGGGAGCGGAACACCGGCGCCCTCGGGACGCCGCCGTCTCTGCCACTGCCCCAGTCGCCGCCAGCGTCAGCGTCGGCGTCCCGGCGGGCGTGGGCGGCCCGTACCGGCCTGGGACTGCTCCTGGCCCTCACGGTTGCCTCCTGCCATGCCCACCAGGAGATCACCGCACCCCCCGACCCGCTGCGGCCGGTCGTGTCCGACACCGACCCGGCACCTTCGCTCGCGACGGCCGACCGCATCCGTTCCCTGCAGATCCTGTTCTGGTCCCGGACCGCCTACGCACCCCTTCGGAGTGTGGTGGAGAACCACAGGGACGCGTCGCTAACCGTGGTGGCGCACCCGCACGCCCCTGCCGTCGTCCGGGCCTCCTGCGAACGGCTGCGAAGCGCCGCCACCGCGGCCGAGCACGCGGTCCCTTTCCCCGACCCGACCCTGCGCACCGAGTGGAAGAAGTACCTTCGGCAGACCGCCGACACGGCCCTTTCCTGCCTGACCTGGTCCCTCTCCGGCACCGTCACCCCAGCCCCGCAGGACCTCATCCACACCTACGGGGCCGCTACCGACCTCCTGTGGAAGCTGGACCAGCACATCGCGCAGGCCGAACAGTTCTGGCGCTGACCGTCCTCGAGGCCACGGACCGGTGATCCGGACAGCCGGACCTGCCGGCCGCCCCAGTAATCGCCGACCGACGGCACGTCACCCTCGTCACCGCGGCCCACTTGTCGGTTCCGGCCCGCCTGCGGGGGCGCCTGCAAGCCCCCGGTGTCGCCCCGGCCGCCCCCGCCATTGATGACGATCGCCGACGCTGTGCGCCGCGGCGCCCTGAACTTCAACGCCCACCCCCAGGCTCGGCACACCGTGCCCGGGGGCTACCCGGCACAGTGTGCGGCGGCTCCGGCTTCCGCGATTCAGCCCGAGCGAGAGCACGCGCCGGGGCACTCGCAGCTTGCTCTACGACTTGCCCTACAAGTTGCTCTCCAACTTGCCTTCCAACCTGCCCTGCAAATTGCCCCTACAACTTGCCCCAGGCCGGGCGCCGGGGGTCGTGGTCAAGGGTCTGACCTGCATGTCAAGGGGTCCCGGCAGGCCCCGCCGGGCGCCGACTACTTCGCTCAGAGAGGTCTGAGCGAAGCCGGACCCGATGCCGACGTCCGACGCGGCCCGATCACAGGCTTGCCCACCCTGCCGGACGGCTTGCCCACATGGCTGGGCAAGCCGTCCGGCCTGGCCTTCTCGCCGCGATGAGGGTTGCACCGGAGGGAGGCTCCACAGGTGTCTGCACGGTTGCATGAGGCGGGGGACCGCAGGTGTGACCGGAGGTGGGACCCCCTCCAATCGGCGTCCGCGCGTTCCACCAGGTCAGACCCCATGGGCAAGCCGTCTTCGGAGAACGACACCTCTTACCCACGCAGTAGCCGTGGGGTAGAGGGCCGTGCATCGCAAGGCGGAGGGTCGTCCTTGTACTGGACGTACTGGGGCGAGCCCGCGATCGGCGGCGCCCGGTGTTTTCGCAGTACAGTCACGGCGCCCTCGGGTGTCCGCACCCGCGGGGCGCATGCATGCTGCTTACAGGTGTCCATGGCGATGGAGTAGCCGCCACTGCGGGCGATGTTCCTGGGAGTTCCCGCAGGGCCCAGCTCAAAATACGCACACTGCACACAAAAAACGATCCGGGACAACTCGAAGTCTCATACTGGCAGTTGCTCTTTCAAGATCACTTCTGAGAGCACGTGGCGGCACTCGATCTAGGAGGTTTCGGATGCGACATGCCAGGAAGAGGAACCTGCGTCTCGTTGGCGCACTCGCCGTTGTCGGCGGCCTGGTCACCGCGGGCACAGTGGTGTCGGGCGCGTTCGCCGGCGAATCGCCCGGGACTCTGCCCAGCAAACAGGAGTGGCTGAGGCAGGTCTCCGTCGCTGTCGAGCCCGCCCAGGAGTTCCTGGACGAACGCCTGCGCAACGACGGTGAGGACGTCGCGATCGTGCTGGACATCGACAACACCTCGCTGGGAACGGACCTCGATGACCAGAAGCCGATGAAGGACACTCTCGAACTCGCGCGCTCCGCACGCGACAAGGGAGCCCTTGTCATGTTCGTCACCAACCGGAAGGAATCCGGCCGCAAGAAGACGACCGCGCAGCTGAAGGACGCCGGCTTCCCGGTCGACGGCCTGTGCATGCGGCAGTCCGACGACGACGCCTCCAAGGCGGAAACGAAGACCAAGTGCCGCATCTCGATCGAGAAGGAGGGTCACACGATCGTCGCGAACATCGGCAACCGGAGCACCGACCTGGAAGGCGGCCACGCCGAACGCACCTTCAAACTTCCGGACTTCGACGGCCAACTGCAGTAGCGCAGGAAGACGGCCAGGCCCCGGTCGTTGGAGGGGTGCCGCAGATCTCGTCATGGCCGTGGAGGTGCACACCGGCTCTCTGGCCCGCTGTGCCAGAGGGCCGGTGCACGACGACCGGCGCGTGCACGTTTTCGGACTGCATCCCGGGCAGCGCTCATTGGGCCCTTGCACCCCAGGGGAGGATTCGCCCCGGGGCAACCGCCGCCTTGCGCCTCGGGGAGCGGCGGGCGGCGACCGTCCAGGGCCTGTCGGCCGGAGATGGGCGCGGGCAGGAACCTGGAGGTATGGCGAGGCGGGCGGCGGCGACCACGCCAGCCGCAAGGAGCAGGGCAGCATGATCCGCCGCTACCTCATCTGGCGCAACGAGCACAGGGGCCGAAGAGAGCGCGCCGCGGCAGTGGGGACGGCGCCAGGAGGCACGCCGGCCGCCTGAAGTTCGGCTTGGACCGAGGGTGCCGCTGCGGCCTCGGGGGCGCAGGCTGCTCCCGACCTGCATCTGCCCGGCCTGTGGTGCAGCCATTCCGGTTCGCGGTAGGGCGCTGTTACCGACCGCAGGGAAGCGAACACGGGGACGGGAGTAGTGCTGGTGTGTGAAGAAATCAGGCGAACGGTTGTTACGGATTGCACTACTCCGGTTGGCTGGCGGGCGGTTGAGTGTGCGCCCGGTGGTGCGCCGGAGCGTGTTGACCTGCGCGTCGTTGGGCGAGGCGGCTCGGTGTAGGAGGCAGCGGTTGTCAGGGCCGCGCCCGCCTCGGTTGCGTGGGGTGTGCAGGCGCGTGTGACGGGATTGTCTGGTTTGGGTAACCGGCGTCGCCAGGGACTGCAGGCGGGGCTGTGGCGGGTCGAGAGTGTGGGGCGTCGGCCCGCCCGGGCCGGTACCGAACGCTTCCGCCACCTTCTGTTTTCGGCTGGTGGGGGACTGTCCTTGAGGGGGCATCACCATGTCTGCTTCGTCGATCACCCGCCGCGTGGCCGCGACCGTCCTGGCCGCGGGAGCGGTCGTCTCCGCCCTCGCGCTGCCGGCGTCCGCGGACGACGGTCACCGTCAGCGGCAGGCGAGGGTGGAGATCAGCGCGGTCCGGGCCGACAGCCCCGGACGCGAAGACCGCTCCAACCGCTCCCTGAACGCGGAGTGGGTGGAACTCACCAACACCACCCGCCGCAGCATCGACCTGAAGGGATGGACGCTCCGCGACGAGCAGAACAACCGCTACCGCTTCGGCGACATCCGCCTCCAGGGAGGCGCCACCCTGCGCATCCACACCGGTTTCGGCCGCGACACCCGCCGGGACGTGTTCCAGAACCGTCGCGACTACGTGTGGGACAACCGCTCCGACACCGCCGCCCTGCGCGACGAGCACGGCCGCACCGTCGACACCGAGTCCTGGGGCCGCCACCACCGCCGCTAACCCCCAAGGCCGGGCTGGACGCCCGCTCGTGGCGGCGAGCCCGACCCCGTGAACGTCTGGTGGGGGGGGGGGGGAGGGGGGGGGTGGGGGGGGGGACGGCGGGGGCGCCCCCCCCCCCCCCGCGCCCCCCCCCTTTCCCCCCAACAGCAACACCGATGGGGGGGGGAGAAGATGT